>CAYZLS010000117.1:0-6104 GCA_964479355.1 uncultured Wenzhouxiangellaceae bacterium
TAAAACCGTCTTTTCGGAAACCCGCTCCAGCTCAACAGGTAAAGGTACTGATCTCTTCAGGGCCGCTTCCAGAGTTTCGATAAATTTTGCCGGATGAGCGGTACACAAAAACACACCCCACTCGTCTTGAGCCAGGTTATCTGACAGTGCTTTGTAGGCCAATGCGCTGTGTGGATCAGCCAAGTAATCCAGCGCGTCAAGTTCACGTATTGCATTGATGGTTGCAACATCATTAACCGCAACCGATATCAACAGATCCCTGAGCGGCAAGCCATGGCGTTCACCCAGTTCCAGCACACGGGGAAAATTATTAGGCAGGGATATATCCATCGCATTGGTCAGCGTCGCCTTTGTCGGCTGTGGCTCCCATTTACCCGAGCGCAGAAACCTTGGCACCGTATCATTGATGTTGGTCGCAGCGATTAAGCGCTGCATCGGCAGGTCGATGGCATGGGCCAGCAGGCCAGCCGTGATATTACCGAAATTTCCACTGGGAACACTCAGCACCGGCACGACTCCGCGCGGCAAACCGGCAACAGCTTCAAAGTAATAACACACTTGCGCCAGCAGACGTGCCACATTGATCGAATTGGCAGAGTTAAGGCCCAACGCCCCAACCAGTTGCAGGTCATCAAATGACTGTTTAACCAACCGTTGGCAGGCATCGAAATCATCCTCAATGGCGATACTGCGAATGTTGCCACCCAGGGTGCAAAACAGTTTTTCCTGTAGGGGCGTGACCTTACCGTGTGGATATAGCACCACTACATCAATACCCGGCTGGTTATAAAATGCATGTGCCACCGCAGCACCGGTATCACCGGAGGTCGCAGTCAGAATAGTTGTGCGCCGACCTGCATTGAACCCAGCCAGGCATTGCGCCATAAAACGTGCGCCAAAATCTTTGAACGCCAATGACGGGCCGTGGAAAAGCTCCAGTGCAAATACCCGGTCGGAGACAGATTCAAGCGTGAGTGGAAAATCAAATGCTTTTTCAACACAAGCCTGCAGGACATCTGCCGCCATCGACTCGCCGATCAGGTGTTGCAGGATGACCGTGCTACGCTCAATAAAGCTCATCTCCAGCAGCCCCGGTATATCATCCAGAGGCTCCAGCCGCTCCGGGAAAAACAGACCCTGGCCTTTACCGAGCCCCGTTACCACTGCCTGCGGAAAACTTACACGCTGCTCGGGGTGGGCTATATTGATAAATTGCGACATTTTGGGCTTCCCGACTCCGGGTCAAATCTCCCTAGCGCCAGCCAAGTCTGCCCGGCAAAGACGTACAAAGCCGTCTTTGTTTTTCACATAATGCTGCAGCAACCACTGGGCGGCGCTCTGCGCCACTCGACTATCGTCAGCGATACAAAATACCGTTGGCCCCGACCCGGAAATCCCGGTAGCCAGGACACCCATCCCTGCCAACGAATTCCTGGCCGCTTCAAAGCCCGGCAGCAAAGACTTGCGGTTTGGTTCGGCCAGCAGATCAACCATACACGCCGCTGCAGCGCCGGCTTCACCCTGGTGTAATTGATGTACAAATAGCGCAAATTGCGCCCCATGGGCGATGACCGTGTTGCGACCATAACCTGTCGGCAATACCTCACGCGCAGCGCAGGTCTCGAGCCGGGTACCAGGCCAGGCCACCACACATTGCCAGTGAGCAGGCCACGGCAATGCATATTGACGCGCGCCACCGGGCACGCACAAACGCAAGCCGCCAAGCAGACACGGAGCAATGTTATCCAGGTGTACTTCGCCGCTGATACTGCCTTCCATCTCAGCCATCAGACGCAATAACGCGGGACGATCCAGTGGCCGGCCAAAATACTGGTTCAGTGCCACCAGCACGGCCACAATGGAACTGGCGCTGGAGCCCAGACCGCTGCCCACCGGCAAGCATTTTTCCAGCATGACATTCAAGGGCTCAACATGGACGCCCACAACACCCGCCGCCTGTTCAAAACGCCGGCATGAGCCGATCACGATATTCTGTTCCTGATCTTGTGGTAACGCGTGCGCGAACGGACCCTCCATGCTCAGGCTCCAGTCCTGCGGACTGCCGGGCAAGATACTGACGCAATCACCCAACAGACTGCCATCGACCGGAGCCAGGGCCAGCCCGAGCGCATCGAATCCTACCGAAAGGTTACCGGATGATGCCGGTGCATAAACTGTCAGGGTTTTATCTTTCAAAGGCTGTTTACTCACAGGTCCAACGGCCTCCACGCAGTGCGCAACAGATCACCAAATACGCCGGCTGCAGTCACCTCAGCGCCGGCACCATAACCATGCAACACCAACGGAATAGGCTGGTAATAGCGGGTATGTAATACTAGGGCGTTTTCACCGTCACGGATCGAGCCCAGTGGCTGATCCCGGGGAACCGTATCCACAAAAACCCTGCAACGGCCATTCTCAATCCGCCCGATGTAGCGCAAAACGCTCGCTTCAGCTTTTGCGGCCGCAACCCGTGAGGCAAAACCCTCATCCAGTTTTTGCAGGTGGTAAACGAGCTCTGTGCTATCGGCCTCAGCAGCAAAACCACCTTCAATCACACCTTCGACTTCGATATCATCCAGCTCCAATTCCAGCCCAACTTCGCGTGCGATAATCAACAATTTGCGTGCCACATCCATGCCGGACAGATCATCCCGAGGGTCCGGTTCAGTAAAACCCAGTTGCATGGCTTTTTCCACCGCCATTGAAAAAGCGACGCCATCTTCCAGCAGCCCGAAGATCATCGACAACGAACCTGACAATATGCCCCCAAACGAGTGCAGCACATCACCGGACTGGATCAGGGATTGTAGGGTGTCAATCACCGGCAGGCCCGCACCCACATTGGTCTCATACATGAATTTTCGGGAATGCCGGGCCGCGGTAGAACGCAATTCACGGTAATAGGCCATAGTGTCTGTGTTGGCCTTCTTATTGGCCGTCACAACATTAAAGCCATTGGCCAGAAACTGCGTGTATTCACCCGCTAGCCCGGCATCGGTGCTGCAATCAATGATGGTCGGGTTCAACAGGCCCAACTGCTTGCGCACCGCGATAATGTCTGCCACGGTCCAGGCTTTGCCCTGCGCCTCAAGGTCTTGCCGCCAACTGGTAAGCTCCACCGTATCATGCCCGACCAGCAATTTTCGGCTGTTGGCGACAGCACGTACATGCAATGCACGATTGTCAGTAGACAGGGAATGGTCCTGATTCTGGAGTTGCTGCAACAAGGCCGATCCGACATTGCCACAACCCAACAGGATGACATCCATGTGGCTCGTATGGCTGAAAAACGCGGTGTGGCAGGCCCGCAACGCGGCATGTGCATCCTGTTGTTCAACCACGACGGAAATCGCACACTCAGTCGAGCCTTGCGCAATGGCTTCGACATTGACCCAGGCCGCGGAAATGGCGCTCAGGAAGCGTGCAGCGATACCACGATAGTGTCGCATGCCATCTCCAACCAGGGTGATCACCGAGCGTCGCTCCAGCACTGAGATTTCGCTGATCAAGCCGTGCAGGAGCTCAAAATGAAACGCTTCAGCCAATGCTTCACGGGCACGTTGTGCTACCTTGCTGCGTACACACAAGGTTATGCTGTACTCAGATGAAGATTGTACAATCAGCAGTACGGATATGGACTGGCTGGCCAGCGCTTCCATGACCCGCCAGGCTACACCGACACGGCCGCGCATGCCACCACCTTGTAGTGTAATACTGGCAACATCATCCAGGTGTGACACTCCCCGGACCACGCTCGGTTTTTCAGTGCCGGCATGAATCAGGGTGCCCGCGCGGGACGGGTTGTAGGTATTTTTGATCTCGCAGGGAATGGCCGCACTCATCAACGGTGTCAGTGCCTTTGCGCTGATGACCTTAGCGCCGAAAAAAGATAATTCCATTGCCTCTTCGTAACTGGCCTCGTGCAGACATTTCGCACTGGCGACAATGGCCGGATCGGCACTGAAAAAGCCGTCAACATCTTTCCATATCTGGCAACTGCGGGCCTTGAGTGCCGCAGCCACACAAGCGGCCGAATAATCCGAACCATTCCGACCTAATAATTGTGGCCTTCCCAATGCATTGAGACCATAAAACCCCGGCAGTACCAAGATGCGGTTGTCACCGTGAATGGCCTGCTGTAATAAAGGTGCCGCTGCCTCGATATCCACTAGGCTATCGAGATGGCTATCATTGGCCGGCGGCAACACATCCGTGTCTGACCAGCGCACAGACTGGCCTTGAGCCTGCAACAGATCGCTCATCAAACGACTGCTGAAACCTTCACCTGTGGACAGAATTTCAGCCCGTACTTCCGGTGGACACTGCTCCAGCAGGGCCACGCCTTCCAGTCGGGATACGAGCCGTTGCTGCTGCTCCCCCAAAAATGCTTTCGCTAGCAGGCAGCTTTTGCCCGCGGACTCCATTTGCTCTAAAACTGCCTGTTCCCGGTCTCTTATCTCAGCAACAACAACCTTGAAATCTCCACCATCGACTGCCGTGTTGATCGCGGCCTCCAGTAAGTCGGTAACACCATATATGGCAGACAGGACCACCACGACTTTTTCACTGCTCGCGGCATTGCTGATAATCCCGGCAGCAGCACTGAACCCTTCCTCGCTTGCCAGTGAGGAGCCGCCGAATTTTTGTACCAACATTAGTAAGCTTCCAAGTGGACCGAACGAACTGCACGACCGGATGGGTCATCCAGTTCCTGCAGACTAGTGTCCCATAAAACCGCTTCGGGCGTGCTACAAGCCACTGATGGCCCGCCGGGTACGCACTCGGCGGCACTCGGGAGCGGGAAATGGCTGTCAAACAGGCTTCTGAACAAATAGGCCTCTTCGCTCACCGGAGTATTAAACGGAAACCGCTTCGCCGCATGTGCCATTTGCTTTGCGCTGACCTGGGCTTTCGCATGATCACGCAAGCCATCAATCCAGCTATAACCCACACCATCAGAAAATTGCTCTTTTTGCCGCCACACAATTTCTTCCGGCAACAGATCGCAAAACGCCTCGCGTAATATCTGCTTTTCCATCTTGCCTTTACTAATCATTTTGTCTTTGGGGTTCAACGACATCGCCACATCAAGGAAGTCGCGATCGAGAAACGGCACCCGGGCTTCAACGCCCCATGCAGCCATGGCCTTGTTAGCGCGCAAGCAATCATAACTATGCAGGCGGGATAGCTTACGCAGGGTTTCTTCGTGGAATGCTCGTGCATCCGGTGCTTTATGGAAATACAGGTAGCCCCCAAAAATCTCATCGGCACCCTCGCCTGAAAGCACCATTTTGATACCCATGGCATGGATTTTCCGCGCCAACAAATACATCGGTGTGGCTGCGCGTATGCTCGTAACGTCATAGGTTTCGAGGTGATAGATCACCTCATCCAGGGCATCAAGACCTTCCTGCAGGGTAAATACAAAACCATGGTGAACCGTACCGATGTGGGCGGCAACTTTCTCTGCAGCTGCCAGATCAGGTGAACCCTCCAGGCCGACAGCAAAGGAATGCAGGTGTGGCCACCATGCCGGACTGCGCTCCCGATCTTCCACCTGCATGCTGGCATGGTTTTGCGTTAATGCGGCGATAATGGATGAGTCCAGCCCGCCGGAAAGTAATACGCCATAAGGCACATCAGTCATCAGGTGGCTGATCACCGATTTTTCCAACGCCTCACCCACCGCCTTAACATCAGTGGTCACGTTTTCCACCGCCGCAAAATCTTGCCAGGGCCGGCGGTAATACGCGGTCGGCTCTGCGTCTCCGCTTTGCCAGTAATGCCCCGGGGGGAACTCTGAAACCACATTGCACACATCCAGCAGGGCCTTCATTTCTGACGCCACATATAACTGGTGCTCGCCATCAAAGCCGTAATATAGCGGAATAATCCCGATGGGATCGCGCGCGATCAGGTAACCATCGCTAGCCTCATCATGCAGCACAAAGGCGAACATACCCTGCAGGTCATTCAGAAAACCGCTGCCATGCTTCAGATACAGCGGCAGGATCACCTCGCAATCTGATTCAGTACTGAACTGGAAAGGCTGTTGCAGTGTTTTACGCAATGCCCGGTGATTGTAGATTTCACCATTGACC
>CAYZLS010000118.1:0-6078 GCA_964479355.1 uncultured Wenzhouxiangellaceae bacterium
CTGTTCGCAGAGCGATGTCCCGAACTGATTGTGGCCAGTTCCTGCTCCAAGAATTTTGCCATGTATCGCGAACGTGTTGGAGCCATTTCAGTCATTACCCATGACGCACAGAAAGCCGCTGATGCTGAAAGTGTAATCCACAGCCTCACCCGCAAGAGTTACTCCATGCCACCCGCCCATGGTCCGGCTGTCATTGACATTATTCTCAATTCAGTTGAGTTGACTGCACAGTGGGTTGCTGAACTCGAGGCGATGCGCAACCGCCTCAATGGTTTGCGCAAAACACTATCTGAGAAAATTTCTGCCAGCGGCATCCAGCAGGATTTTTCATTCCTGCAATCCCAATCTGGCATGTTTTCCTTTCTAGATCTTTCTCCGCAACAGGTGATGCGTCTACGTGACGAATTTTCTGTCTATACGGTGAGCTCTTCACGGATCAATGTGGTTTCGCTGAATCAGAACAACATGGACTACTTTATCGACGCACTAGCCAGTGTTCTGGAGTAGCCCACACTACAATTTGCATAATACAATTTGCACCATTACTGTCCCGCTTCTTGCTGGAAATCACCATCGATACCCCAATCGACCTGCTTGTAGCAGGCGGCGAAGGTAGCCACAATTTCCTCAAACGGCACGTCCTGATACGTTCCGCGCTCTTTGATGTACTCCATATGCAAGTTGCCCGCCTGATCGAACTCGTGAAAAAGTGAATCTGTTGCACCATCAAATTCTAACGGCTTTAAGCCGAATTTTTCACACATGCTCTGATTAAAAACGGGTGTCGTTTTAACCCATTTTCCCTGCAGAAATAATTCGGTATAGGAATGCCAGACAAATATATCCGAACCCATAACTACCCGCAATCTGGCCGTAGTAAGATGATTTTTGACGTCGACGTAACCGGGCCGTGCAGGGATTCCGAGCGCCCGGGCGCAAGCAGTCAAAAGTGCTGATTTGGGTACGCACCAGCCACGCCCTGTGGTAAGCGCCACCTTGCCGGAATAGCTGGCAGGGTCTCCCATGGGCAGGTAAGGGTCATACAGGATGTCGTCACGGATTCTGTAGAAAAGACGCAGCGCCCTGACAACATCATCTTGCGCAGCACCAATGGTGTCATGTGCAAACTCGATAATTTCCGGGTCGTTACTCTCGATAAACTGACCGGGTAAAAGATATTCTGCAAGGCTCAACACATTCTCCATCTACAAGTTAGATATGAGGATGGCAGCAATTGAGATCGGTACGACCCAGCGTAGCAACCAATACCAGGTGTTGAAAAACCAGGAACTTTTGATATTCAGCTCAGCGGCCACTGCTTGCGGTGAGATCCTCCAACCGACAAAAACCGCCAACAACAGGGCCCCCAGCGGTATCAATAAGTTGGCGGTGAAGTAATCGAGTAATGCAGAGAAGTTGGTCTGGTTAAAGCGCTCAATAAAGCCTAGCGGGTGCCATTCAGACCAGATATTGAAAGAGAGTACCACTCCTATACCAATGAGCGTGGCCGAGCCACAGGCGATAATTGCTGCACTAGAGCGTTTGATACCGCGGTGCTCCTTGACCCAGGCTATGACTGGCTCTATGGAGCCGATCACGGAGGTCAAGGCAGCAAAAAACAATAAAATAAAGAACAGCGTCCCAAATACAAGCCCGCCTGACATACTGCTAAAGGCAATGGGCAGGGTGACAAATATCAGCCCTGGGCCCTGGGCAGTATCCAAACCGTTGGCGAACACTATGGGGAAAATAGCAATGCCGGCGATCAGCGCCACCAGTGTATCCACCCCGAGAATGATCAAAACTGACTTTGCGATTGAGATATCCCGGCCAAGGTAAGCACCAAAACCCATCATCAGCCCCATCACGACGCCGATTGAGAAAAATGCATGACCTACGGCCATTAAAACGACATGGGCATTGATGCCAAACAGATCAAAATTAAACATGAAATGTAAACCAGCGACCATATCGCATTCTACCGCTGCGTATCCCACCATCACCAATAACAATAGGAACAACAATGGCATCAAGATGCGCACGGTTGATTCGATACCTTTCCTGAGGCCCTTGATCAGGATTACGGTGGTGATCAACATGAACAGCACATGCCAAAAAGTCATCTGCGCAGGACTACCCAGCGATGCATCAAAATCAGCGCTGATTAAGCCGGCTTCCCGGCTTAGGAAAGCTCCACGCACAACCTTTGATATGTAAGCCATCGACCAACCGGCAATTACGCTGTAGTAGGTCATGATCAGATAAGCCGACAAGATGCCCAACCAGCCGACAACAGACCATTTTGTTGAGCGGCCTTCCTGTTTTGCAATAATGGCCAATGGTATTGGGTGAGCTTTACCTGCCCTGCGCCCAAGCATGATTTCTGCAATCAGAATCGGTATAGCCACGAACAAAATTGACAGCAGGTAAACCAATACGAATGCGCTGCCGCCGTTCTTACCCGTGATGTAGGGGAATTTCCAGATGTTACCCAGCCCGATGGTGGCCCCGACCGCGGCCAGCAGGAAGGTCAGTCTGCTGGACCAGGTTTCATGTTGTTTAAAAATTGCCGTCGGCTCCGATCATTGACCGAGGAAGATCTTCAATCAGAATCGTTGGAACACGATCGAAGCGTTGGTACCACCAAAACCGAAGTTGTTGCTCATGACTGTATTGAGGTCGGCATTGTCCTTGCTCTGCAGCAAAACGGGCATGCTTGTGACTTTCGGATCCAACTCGGAAATATTTGCTGAGCCAGCCATAAAGCCGTTTTCCAGCATCAACAGACAATGAATTGCTTCCTGCACGCCCGCAGCGCCCAGCGAATGTCCACACAGGGACTTGCTGGAACTAAAAGGCGGGATCACTCCACCGTATGCTTCGCTGGAGAAAACTTCGCGCATGGCCTCGACCTCAGCAATATCACCAACCGGGGTGCTGGTGCCATGCGTGTTGATATATTCGACCGGCGCATCTATGGTGGCTATGGCCTGCTGCATAGAACGTACCGCCCCTTCACCGGAAGGTGCAACCATATTAGCGCCATCGGAGGTGGCACCATAGCCGACCAGTTCGGCATAAATTTTCGCACCACGGGCCTGGGCATGGCCGAGTTCTTCGAGCACCAGCATGCCGCCACCTGCAGCAATCACGAAGCCGTCACGTTCGGTATCATAAGCGCGTGATGCCTGGGCAGGTGTGTCATTATATTTTATTGACAAGGCATGCATGGCATCAAACATCATCGCTAGGGTCCAGTCTTCCTCCTCGCCGCCACCGGCAAAGATGATGTCCTGTTTATCCCATTGAATTTGCTCCATCGCTGCACCGATACAATGGGTACTGGTCGCACAGGCGGACGTAATGGAGTAGTTAAGACCGTGAATGCCAAAATGTGTTGCCAGGCAGGCTGAAACCGTGCTGCTCATGGTACGGGGTACCAGATAAGGCCCAACCCGGCGCACGCCTTTTTCGCGCAGCTTGTCGGCGCCCCTGACGAGGTTGGCACTCGATGCACCACCCGACCCGGCAATCAACCCGGTGCGTGGATGAGAAATATCGGCAGTTTCCAAACCTGCATCATCGATGGCCTTTTGCATGGCAACGTAGGTGTAGGCAGCCGCATTGCCCATAAAGCGGCGGACCTTGCGATCAATGTGCTCGCCAAGGTCAATATCCACGGACCCGCAAACCTGAGAGCGCAAGCCCATTTCCGCAAACTTTTCATTAAAAGTAATACCGGGTTTGGTCTGACGCAAAGACTCAAGCACAGTTTCTTTGGTGTTCCCCAAACAGGAAACCAAACCCATACCGGTAATTACGACTCGTCGCATATTGTCAGCTAAAAACCATCAGTTGAAAGAAATAACCCAACGCGCAAGTCATTTGCTGTGTAGATAACCCGACCATCCACAGTAACCGTACCGTCGGCAATCACCATGCTCAATTTATGTGCAATCAACCGTTTTAAATTAAGCTCATAGGTTACTTTTTTTGCGGTCGGTAAGACCTGTCCGGTGAATTTTACGTTACCGGCACCCAAGGCCCTGCCCTTACCCTTGCAGCCATACCAAGAAAGAAAGAAGCCACACAATTGCCACAATGCATCGAGACCCAGGCAACCTGGCATGACGGGGTCATCTACAAAATGGCACCCAAAGAACCAAAGTTTGGGATTGATGTCCAGTTCTGCAGTGATATAGCCTTTGCCATGCGAACCGCCATCGGTGTTAATCTGGGTGATGCGGTCAAACATCAGCATCTTTCCAGTCGGTAACTTACCCATATTTGCGCCGTATAAGCCATTAAGGCCGCAATCTTCTAATTCCGCCCGACTGAAGGCGCTTTGTTTGTTTTGGGGAGTATCCATATAAATATCTTAAACCGTGAAATTAGGTGGTGAAGTATAGTGGTACACGAGTTACTGTTGCAAAGAACCAGTGCTCATGTTGGTATCGAGAAGGCCACCCTCACCGCAGGGTTGGTCTCGTTTATGGTAGTCTGTGGTGGCTTGCAATCAAGGCCGATCACAGGATTCAAAACCATGCATGTTGATCATACCCTAAACCACGCCACCGCGATAAAGGAATACCGTGAAAATGGCGTTTGCGTGCTACGCAATGTTGTATCTACGAAGTGGATCGAGCGTATGGGAAATGCGGTAGACCGGATTTTGGCAAACCCCAGTCCTGGCAGCATGGAATACACACTAAAAGGCAAAACCGGCCGCTACTACGGAGATTTCTTCATCTGGCGCCGGGCGATGTGATTATGTATCATCCTTTAACCCTGCACTACGCGCCCGGCAACCTTGCCGCCGAAAGGGGCTGGCTTTGCGCTATATTGGCGAAGATATCACCTAGGATGACCGCCCGGGGACATTTATCAAGAATCCGTATTTGGCCAACACTCTGCCACCAGTAACGCTCGCTGATGGGGATTCCATCCATGGTGATCTTTTTCCGCTCATCTGGGAGTGTGGCAATGAGTGAATTAACCACGGTACAACTCAGTGCACCTTATCTGATACTGATTGGCGATCTGGGCGATGCGACCTACGCCAAAACCGGCCTGGGAATTGTGCAGTGGCGGCCGGATCTGGTCGCAGGGCAATTGCGTTTCCCCGGCTGTGAAACCGATATGGGTGTGCCCGATATGACGGTTGCTGAAGCGGTTGAGACCGGTGCCAGAAGTCTGATCATTGGGGTTGCACCCATCGGTGGTGTAGTGCCTGATACTTGGTGGGCATCCATTGAGGAGGCTGCACTGGCCGGTCTTGATATCGTCTGTGGTCTGCATTTTAAGCTAGCGGAGTTCCCTAAAGTTGTGGTAGCGGCTGAAGCCTCAGGTGCACGCCTGATCGATGTCCGCAATCCACCTGCCAATCTGCCGATAGCTAGCGGCAAAAAACGCATGGGTAAACGTATACTGATGGTCGGCACCGACTGCGCCATCGGTAAAAAATATACTGCACTTGCGTTGGACCAGGCGATGCGCGAGGCCGGCATGGATTCCACTTTCCGCGCCACAGGCCAAACCGGTATCATGCTGGCCGGCGAAGGCATCCCCATTGATGCGGTGGTGGCGGATTTCATTGCTGGCGCCGCAGAGCTGATCTCACCTGACAATGATGAAAATCACTGGGATGTCATCGAAGGGCAAGGGTCCTTATTTCATCCTGCTTATTCGGGTGTAAGTCTCGGCTTGTTGCACGGCTCACAACCGGATGCACTGATATTGTGCCACGATGCCACCCGCACACTACTCTCTGGCTGGGAACACTACGGCCTGCCCTCAGCTCGTGATGCCATTGACCCGCACCTGCTGCTGGGCAGGCGGACCAACCCGGATATTTGCTGTGTCGGTATCAGCATTAATACTTCACAACTACCCACAACAGATCGTTCTGCTTACCTCGCAGCCTTGAGCAAAACAACTGGCCTGCCCTGCATCGACCCACTAATTGATGGCTGCGGGGCAATTGTCGCGCATATCAAACAGCTCTACCCGGAGAAATAAGGCAATGGATTTTAGTATTCACATTACAGACTGGGAACTGACCCAACCGTTTCGGATTGC
>CAYZLS010000119.1:0-5960 GCA_964479355.1 uncultured Wenzhouxiangellaceae bacterium
ACGGGGCCAAACGGTACCGCATGACCGACAAACCGATTTTTACCGACAAACTGCCCAACAATTTCCCCTTCGTCGGGCTACTTCATCTTATTTTGCCGAATGCGAAAATCATTAACGCGCGACGCCACCCGCTTGACACGTGTCTTGGCAATTACAAACAGCTGTTTGGACGCGGCCAGAATTACACCTATAACATTTTTGACATAGAGGACTACTACAAAGAATATTGCCTGACAATGGATCACTGGAATGAGGTTCTGCCTGGCAAGGTGCTTGACGTTCATTATGAAGAAACTGTCACTGATCTTGAAGGTCAGGTTGCGCGCATTCTTGAGCATTGCGGCTTGCCGTTTGAAGAACAATGTGTGCATTTTCATGAGACCAAGCGCGCTGTCAAGACTGCAAGCTCTGAGCAGGTCAGGCAGCCGATCTACACCGGTGCTCTGGGCACATGGCGTAAATACGAAAGTCACCTTGGCGAATGGCAGGAAGCCCTAGCGGACATCATTGCTGAGCTGCCTGACAATGTCCGCAATGCAGGTCTCTAACCCTTAGAACCGTTAACGGCTAAACGCTTCGTCATAGCTGACACTGAAACAGCTGTGCATATGATGGTCTCCGGCAAGCCAACGCGTATCCGGCTCTTGTCCGTCTGCGGCCTGCATCGTAGTGGCCACATCATCGCGATCTTCGGCGGACTCAAGATACGCCGGTTCCGGGCGCAGCCTGGTGGCCTGCTCATAAGTGAAACCATAGGACAACATCGCTGCGTCCTGATCTTTTCCACCGATGAATGAAATACCGACCGGTAAATTCTTTACGCTACCCATGGGTACGGTTAAATGCGGATAACCAGCGACAGCTGCCAGTTCGCCGGCTCCGGCCCATGAAGGCTAAACATCGCCGTTGACCGGATCGATACGCGGCGCCATCACCCCCGAAGGCGCTACTAAAACCCGCACATCATTTTCCTGCATCAACCGGTCAATACTACGCTCGCGCGTGGCGCGCTGCACACGAGTGCGCGCCTCTATATAGGCCGGACCATCAATACCTACAAGGGCTTCGGACTGTTCGAAAATACCCTAGTCGAACAGCGCGAGCTCGATATCGGCATGTTCGTTGTTAAAAGCGATCAGACCTGCCAGTGTGCGGGTTTCCACGCTTGGGGGCGTCGCTGCGAGGCACTCATTCAGGGTGTGTTTGAACCCATTTTTGAGAACATCATAAGTATCGGCATTATAGGTTTCGCCTTCTGGCTCGAACTCCTCGATTTCCACCAGCTCGGCACCCGCAGCTTTCATGGCCGAGAGGGCTGCTTTGAACCGCACTTTGACATACCGGTTCGAGCCTTTGGCAAAGCACAGCGCCCCCACCCGGATCCCCTGCAGTGAGCCCGCGTCGAGCGACTTGCTATAATCCGTTTTGGCTGCACCCGTCGCCATCGCATCCAGCACCATGGCGGCACCTGAACCGGCACTGGAGCCGCAGGGATTGCGGTCCAGCATATGCGAATTCCGCACCTGCCCGCCCAGTGCGGACCAGCCACTCATTGAATTTTCCGAGCGAAAATTGGCCCACTGGCTGAGATTGGTCTTGTCCAGAATTACTGCGCCTGCATTACGCAGACCGGCAACCAAGGGTGAATTACGCCCGGTTACATTATCTTTAAGCGCCAGCGCCCCGGCGGTGGTCGCCATGGCGTCCTTGCTTTCAATATTGTCTTTGATCAGTACCGGTAGTCCATGCAGTGGCCCAAGCGTTCCACCGGCCTTGCGCCTTGCGCCTGGCGTCCAGCGCCCGGACCTCGGCCAGAGCATCCGGGTTGAGCGTCAGCACACTTTGTAACGTTGGACCCGCCCTGTCAATCTGCATTATGCGCGCAAGATAGTCTTCAACTAGGGCTTCGCGGCTGAGGGAACCGGTTCGCAGCGCTTCGGCAAGTTCAGGCAGTAACTTTGCCAACCAGTCTCCGGGAGCATAATTTGAAACCACCACCCCCAGCCCATCGTCTGCGGCAACAGTTTCACCTGAGAACAAAATACCGCAGCTTATAAGCCCTGAACAAAGTATCTGCGTGAAGAACAATTTTTTCATGTCTCCAGCCTTTTTACATGTCTTTGAATCCGCGCTGCCTGACAATGTCCGTGCCGACTTAAGGGATTACCAAGGCCAAATCTCGAGGCCATGGATCGCGTTACGGATATCCTTGGACAAATTAACCGACATCAGAGTCTTAGACTCCTGCATGTCATGGAGCGAGATTGTTGACGGTGACGATCCGGTCGCAACGATCCGATCAGTGATCACGCATAAGCCGCGACCAAAGCCCTGCCGGGCGACACGTGTATCATCAATACCCTTGTTCTCGATATCGGTTGAATCGTATTTCGGGATCTTCAGAGCCCGGTCTTCCTCACCGGAGCGCGATGCATAGCGCACCACATCAGCTTTACTGTCATTAAACACAACGCCGTCCCGGTAGGGTTGTGCGTTGTGTGTTCCTTCCGGCAGAGTAACGGACATGTTCACGGTTTTGCCATTGAAACGCAGCATACCGCCGGATTTCAGGCCGGAAATATACATGCCGTTGTCATTACCGTGAACATTGTTCAGGTGCAGTTTGTTTAGGAGTAACGGCCCCTCGTCACCCATCGGGTTATATATGGACGCCCTGAAGCTAAAACCAACAAGATCGATATGAAGTGCCCAGAAGAACTTCTTTTCGTCCAGTTCGAAAGCCAGAATGCTGTCATATCCAGTGGAGGTGATATAGAGGGTACGTCCATAAATACACATCTCGTGGGCGTGCTTCAGATAAGGATTACGCCACGATCCAATCAGTTTGAAATCCGGCGTATAGGCAAAAAGCTCGTCACTCGCCACGATATAGACGGTCTTGCCATCAATCGCTATGCCGCGCAGGCCACGGTCCCAACCGCGTCCCTGCCAGTCGATATCGGTTGTGTTCCAGTCCATGACCTGGTGCACATCCTGCCCTTCCAGGTTAATAATATAGACTCCGCCATGGCTTTCGCCCTGTTCGCTGCCACGGACGACGGAGGTAGTGATAAGTTTTACCATAGTGGCGATTGTAACCTCTCTAAAAATGAAAACGGCCGCCCCGAATAAAGGGACGGCCGCCTTGTATCTACCTCGGATTCTTAGAAACTCTTAGAGAGTTTCAAACTCATCGTTCGAGGTCTGGCGAGATTGTTGGTTTCACCAAAGCCAGGATGACCCCAATACTCCGCGTAGTTACTGGCGCCGCTGCCTGTATAGGTATTCGCCCTTTCATCAGTCAGGTTTCGAATCATGAATCTCGTTGTCCAACCATCACCCCATGCGAAACCAACCTGGAAGTTGGACGTTATGAAGCTGTCCACGTCTTCTTTGTTTCCTTCTACATATTCCGGGCTGCCCGGGTTAGCCTCGTTGGCCCTCCAAACAGCAGAGAATCTGGGGCCCACGTAATACCCGTCTAACCGGAACCACATTTCTCCACCCCAGAGATTCGGGATTGTGTAATCAGCGGCAAGCGTGAATTTTTCCGACGGTGAATCCACCATCTTTGTACCCGCTGACATTTCCAGCACACCTTCTGGAGTAATGTAATCTTCCGTGTATTCCGCATCACCCTTATAAAAGCTGCCAGATAGTCTGAGATTTTGTGTAGCCATCCAGGTGATGTCCATTTCGAGACCGGTATTTTCGCCACCACCACCGTTCGCCGTGCCGTTCAGCCACCATACTTGATCGGAACTGAGGGATAACTGCACGTCCTCCCACTTCATGTGAAAGAGCGTAGCGTTTATTCGCAACCGATTGTCAAGCCAATCCGTTTTCATGCCGATCTCAAAGTTATTCAACTGATCCGGTTCATAAAGTTCGGGAACAAAACCAACTCTGACTGCCTTCGCATTATTTGCACCGCCCAGTCGGAAGCCTTGACTGAAAAGGCCATATACCATTTTATCTTCGTCAATCCTGTATTCAGCGGCAAATTTGAACGACGTATCGCTTTCTTTGGCCTCTTCGATAAAGACTGATTCACCGTCAAGCAAAATGGCTTCGACCGGAAACCCCACAGGCCATTGCCGGTCAGAGATGACATAGCGGTCATACTGGAACCACCGTGCGCCACCGGTAAGTGCTAGTTTCTCGGTAAGGGCATAGTTAATCTCGCCAAACACAGCTATTTGCTCGATTTCGCGGTCATAAATATCAACGTACCAGACATTGTTCGGATCTGGCAAAGGACATAGGGTTTCATACCCCTGCTCAGCAAGGTCACAACTCCTCCACTTTGAGTAGTCCCAGTGTTTCGTGGTATTCAGGTTCGGGATCTCAGCACTATCTACCCAACCGTCCTCGTTATTTTCATAGAATGCGCCAATCATCCATTGAAAACGGCTATCGCCCAGGGACGTCAGGCGGAGTTCGTTAGTGATGCGTTTTGCATCCTGCAGGCTGCGGTACACGCCACCGTTGTAGTTAGTATCGTATTTATCATAGTAATTATATTGGTAGCTTTCATAACCCAAATATGCATCATACCAATTCTTCCAGGCGGCAAAATTTTGGCCCTTAACACGCGTATGGTAAGCTTCATAATGTGTATTATCAAAGTGATAGGTCTGCTCGCGCTCAGCATAGCCGAATGCATTGGTGAGTTCGGCAAACCCGAGGTCACCCTTAATGGTAAGCGCAGCCACCGACCATTTGTCTTTACGCCATTCGTCGGTGAACCGCGCAACCTTGTAGTCGCCAATCCCGGTGTCGGAAAACCAAACCCCGCTTGTTTCCGAATCCTGGTGCATCAACATGGCGAGAGCACTCCAATCCTCATTGATGTTCCACAGGGCGGTAATTCGGCCACCCGTCATCTCGTAATCATTGAAATTCTTTTCTTCCAGACCGGCATTATCCGGAGTCTGGCTATTAAGATGGCCGTGCTGGTCTGTCACGCCATACTGGGCGAAGTCAAAGTCACAGTCTGCGCCAGACACACACACACTATGAGGTGCTGTGGAATAGACGTTATCGATATAACCGCCCTCTTTATTTGTATAGCCAACAAGGCGGATGGCAAAATTATCAGACAGCGTAAAATTCAGGAAACCGTGTACGTCGTAACTTTCCTCGCCACCACTGGTTGATTCAATCTCGGCACTCAACTGACCGGAAAAACCATCGAACTTGGGCTTGTTGGTGACAATGCGAAGCGTTCCCGACTGGGAGCTTGAACCAAAGAGTGTCCCCTGCGGCCCAGGCAGTGATTCAATACGCTCAATATCGACCATGCGGGCATCAAGTTGTGTAGTACTCGCCGTCATTGGCATGTCATCAAGATACATGGCTACCTGACTGTCCAGTCGCCACGAGGTGCCGGCTGATATGCCGCGGTACACAAGTTCGTTAAGACCGGCCCTAGTTGATGACAGCGAGAGACTTGGCAGGTTGGCAGCGACATCGGCCATATCGAGGATGCCGCGACGTTCAATTTCCACCGTTGAAAAGGCAGTGATCGATTGTGCTACATCCTGGATATTCACTTCCCGCTTTGTGGCGGTAACGATTACCACTTCAATCGCGAAATCGTCCGTCTCCTGGCCTTGATCCTGGTCTTGCGCAGTCGCGACTGCAACAGGCAATGCGCCGAAGATTGCAGCGGCCAGTGGCGTCTTGGCAAAGTGCCTTGTGGCCAGCATGTTGCAAGTGTGTTTTGAATCTGATTTAGTCATCAAGGCCCCCATATATTTTTATCTTTCAAACTGCCGCTTTATTGGATGTGGCTCGAATTAGGCCAAGTCAATTTATCTGTACTATTAATTAACCATCGTACCATTTAGAATTATACCTTGCATCCCTCTGGTGTTTTTGTCAAGAGACTCACCCCAATAGCTCATGAGCACGTCTGATTTGGTCAGATTTGGTCATTGACTCCTAGAGGTTGCTGT
>CAYZLS010000120.1:0-2895 GCA_964479355.1 uncultured Wenzhouxiangellaceae bacterium
CCGCGGCTGATCGGTCTCAAACAGGCGTCGTCGCTGATTCTTTCAGGGCGCAACGATGCGATGAATCAGAGCCCATGGATCGAAGCCAGATTCAAATACTGCCCAAACCAGGGTACAAGCAGCGACAACTGCATACAGCCATGCTGCGTTTTGGCTACGGCGCCACGTGAGCACACTGGTTGCAGCAAGGCCGAATCCAGCCAGCAAATAGTAGGGTGAGCCACACAGTAAGAAGAGTTTGCCGCCCGCAATAGCAAATCCAGCGCCAAGTGCGGCAAGTATGACAGTAAGAAAGACAGGGCGGCCCGGGACGGATCGAATGGGGGCATCAACAAGTATTTGAGTATTCATTAGTTCCCGACTCATTTACCAAATATTTTGCTCCCGGGCTTGGAATAACATTCCACGGTAGTGGCATACCTCCTCCACCCGAAGTACTCTGGACCCAGTTTCTTTTCCTATGTTTTGACGACGATGTTTCCGAGCGGGTCGACTGACGCCGTTTGTCCATGCCGAAGCACGAGAGTAGTGTCAACGAATTCTACGATCGCCGGCCCATTAAGTTCTGATCCCACTACCACGCTCTTGCCGTCATAAACCGGTGTCCGCACTGGCTTCAGTCCATGCTCGTACCAGATCACCTGCCTGTGACTCTGTACTTTTGGTTCGATTTGACTGGTTTCCCCGTCATCATCAGCATGGCCGAATTGGAAATCGGTAATTTTTGCACGAGCACTCACGCACATACCTGTAAGCGTCAACCCAGCATCCGCATATCCGCTTCCCTCACCATAAAGACGTTCATACTCACTTGAGAATGATTGTGCCAACAGACTGGAGGTCGCTGCATCGTACTTTCCCGGGGGCGCCGAGACCCGTACTTCATTGACCTGCAGTGAATGACGTATGTCAACTGTGCGTTGCCACGTCGTGTCGCTATTCTTGATTCCCTGTTCCTTGAGTTTGGCAGCCACCACCGCCTCCAGTTTTGACCACTCCAGGTTCATTTTCTCGGGATCAAAAGGTGCCTCAAAAACAACAGACACTTCCTGCACAACCAGGGCGTCAGAAGAAGTGACGCCAAACGCTGACCATCCAGAGGCGAGATCACCCAGTGGAATTACAACGGTACGAATCCCAAGTTGCGCGGCAACCGCTGGTCCGTGAACCGCCCCCGCTCCGCCATAGGCATACATCGTAAACTCGCGCGGGTCATACCCCTGCTGCACGCTGGCCAGACGAATTGCATCTGCCATTTGATTATCCACAATGCGGGCTGCAGCCGCGGCGGTTTGTTCGGTGTCAAATCCTAATGGCGCTCCGGCCGATACCAACGCATTGCGCGCTGCTTCAGCACTCAGTTCGAGACGACCGCCAAGAAAGTACTTGGGATTTAGATACCCGAGAACCAAATCGGCATCTGTGACCGTAGCCTCCGTTCCGCCGCGGAGATACGATGCAGGTCCCGGAACCGCGGCAGCGCTTTGCGGGCCAACGCGTAAGCTGCCGGTCTCGGTATCGAAATGTACGATGCTGCCGCCCCCAGAACCAACTGAACGAATGTCGAGAGTGGGTACAAAGTACTCGTACTGACCATGCCGTGTTGTGGGCCGGGACATAGCCTGGCCATGCCGGATCAAACCCACATCAAACGTTGTACCACCCATGTCGGCGGTAAGAATGTTTGCACCACTGGTATTTGCCGCCTCTGAGGAACCTGACGCATAGGCCAGATTGCCAGCCCCGATGAGACCCGCCACCGGACCTGAACCAATGGTCAGCAATGGCAACTCCCGCGCCTGGCCAGAATCGATGAGGCCTCCAGTGCAGCTCATGATGTACAGTTTTCCCTTGTAACCCAAGCCAGCGAGCTCATTCTCCAGCTTGCGCAGGTACTCGCTTGTAACCGGACCGATGAGTGCATTGATCACCGTCGCCACGGTGCGTTGATATTCACCCTGGCGGGTGACCACTTCGGAAGACACGGAGACAAAAGCATCGGGCGCGACTTCATGGATTATCCTGGCGATGGCATGCTCGTGCTCTGGATTGACTATTGACCACAGGCACGAAACCGCAAAAGCTTCTACGCCAGCATCGAGCAAGCGCTGGATCGACTCACGGCAACGCTCCTCATTAAGCTCAACCACTACGTTGCCGTCGAATCCAATGCGTTCGTCAATCTCCTCCACCAGGTGCTTGGGAACCAATGGTTCCTGCTTCGACTGGCCGGCGACGTGCGCCACTTGCCGAGGTTCGAGCCCGATTAACCGAGCCCCGCCCTGCATGATGAAGAAGGAATCCCGGTGGCCGGCGGTAGTGAGCAGGCCCACTCGCGCGGTGCGGTTCTCGACCAGGGCATTTGTCCCGATAGTGCACCCGTGATAGATGCCGTCTGCCTGCGAAATGAGGTCTTCCAGCTTCATACCCATGCACGCGGCAGTTTCAGCCAGCGATCCAACAAAACCCTCGTTAAAATTGGGTGGTGTGGAGGAAACCTTGCCGAGTGAAGTTTTGCCGGCGCTGTCGATTACGACGCAGTCGGTGAACGTTCCACCAATGTCCACACCTATCAGGTATCTGAGATTTTTCGTTGTCATCATGCAAACATCATTTCGGGGACGAACGGCTCACCCGCACGTACAATCTCGACCGCCATCTGCACTTGGCAGCCTGGACAACAAAAACGTCTGAAAACAATGGGTTCATCCAGGAATTCACTCGGCTCCGAGGTGGTCGGAATCAGCGTCGCCGAACCTTCATGAGCGAGCAGACCGAGTTTAAACTCGGCTCGGTAATCTCCGAGAACGTGATCGCAGCGCGAGCAAGCGAGAACCCGAAAGTCGCCCTCGTCGCGAGCCACTACATATTCGTGGACGGATTGAGACGGCTCAT
>CAYZLS010000120.1:2905-5951 GCA_964479355.1 uncultured Wenzhouxiangellaceae bacterium
TTTCCGGACAGTCCTGCAACAACTGTCTGGCAGACGGCCAAGCGGTCCGCTCAGCCCGAATGCGTTCACGTAACTCACCTGTACCTGCTTCATCGGCCTCGCCAGACCCATTCAAAATCACGCCATACACGTCCCGTGCCGCTTCCTCAGATACATATCCCAGAGCGACATCCTTTACGATGCGCCATGCCTCACGCTCGATCGGGTCGCCATAGCCGCCGCCGCCTGGCGCCATACCAAGGATGACGTCTCCCGCATTAATTGGTGTGCCGTTTGACTTGGCCCGTAGCTTGAATTTCTTGGCCGCGCTGAGTTCGGTGATATCGCGTGGCATCTCGCGGCGTGCGAAGAAGTCGTGTAGATCACTATTCTGGACGACCTCGAACCGAACTGAAGGCGATGGATAGCCGCCGAATAGACCCATAGCTCCGAAGGTTGATATTGTCATGCCGCCAGAGTTGGTGACCGATTCCATGTCTCCCGCCCTGTAAGGCGTAACCGCGTACTCCAGACCCACGCCCCCACGCCACCGCCCGGCACCACCGCTATCTTTAAGTTCACGGCGGTAGAGATACAGGACCGGAAAGGACCGTTCGGCATCTTCGACATTTGGCACGCGCATGAGTGGATTCCATGAAGGACCACCCGTATCAACACCATCCTTGTAGGACCGTGCACCGCTTCCGAAGCCGGATGTATCCATGAACCCGGTGCCAAAATACTCGCCACGGTCATTCGTACCCGCCAGCACCAACAGCGGCCACTCGCCGCCCGCCACGATGATGTCCCGCTTGCGTTCTGGATCGCAGGCCAGTATGCGCCCGACGATATTCATGACCGAGTGCATGTGCGCCAAAACGTTGGTCACACCCCCGCTGACAGCCGCAGGGTGATCGCAACAGTTCAGCAGACCGGGCTCCGGCCGGAAATCGATCTGACGCTCGGCACCCCCGATGGAGAACGTGTGCTCGTAGAGCATTGTCACCGAAAGTACGCCGACGAAGCCGCCGGAGAAGTTCACGTAGGTGAACCCGCACGGTCCTTCGCTTTGCGCTTCGCTACCGACGTTGTCCACCAACAGACGGTCCCCTTGTTTTTCGACGTTGACCTGAATCGGATGGGTGAGTCGATCTCCGGGAAGTTTTTCGTCCAGGAATCGGATATCAGTCCACTTGCCATCCGGGACTCGCGAGAGTTTGTTGGCAAATGCTTCCTGGGCCTGGTCGAGGATTCGGCTCATGGCCGCTTTTACGGTCGGACCCCCAAACTCCGCACAGGCATCCTTAATGCTTTGCGCGGCGTAGCGGCAGCCTGCAAGCTGCGCCCGGAGATCGAGTGCGACCAGATCCGGCATTCTCGAGTGACGGCGGTACATCTGTTCCAGATCTTTCCGAAGGGTGCCCTGTTCCACGATCTTGAATGGTGTGAACAAAACCGGGTCATAGTGTATGTCAACCGCATTTTGCGGCCAGCCACCTGGGACAATGCCACCCAGGTCGTACTGATGCCCGGCATTTGACACCCACGCGAACAACTTGCCATCGATAAATACGGGGCAGGCTATACAGACGTCCATCTGGTGCGCAGCGCCCACCCAAGGATCGTTAGCCAGGAACATATCACCATCCGCAATGGCCGGTGTTTCACTGTAGTTTTCCAACACATAGCGAACTACCAGTGGCGCTCCCGCGTTGAGGTATTGCAGAAAGGGCGCGTTCATGACCAGCTCACCATCCTCGGCGAGGATGGTCACGTTGAAGTCAAGCGCCTGAAAAATTGGAGACCCCGAAATCCTAGTAAGGGTCTCGCCGTGCGCCATATTGATCATCCACAGTCGGTTGCGGAGCACCTCAAATGTCACCGGATCAAGATCTTTGTCTACTTTGTTATAAAGTTCCAGTTCCGGTGAAATATTCTCCCGCCAACTGGGAGCAGGACGATAGCTATGAAGCCGACCGTCCCACGCAATGGATTGGTATTCTTCGTTGCTAAGCTGCTGTGTTGAGGTGCTTGGATTATTCATGATTATCGCTATAAACCTTCTAATGTCTCCGGCGGCAGACTCGCAGCTATCCTGACACTTGAGAGCAGAATGCCGAACTGTGGTTGTGGAAGGCCTGCATCCCTAACCGGCTGGCTATCGCACACGTTGCAATATCTGTTTCCCCACTCCTTACTTCGGCGTGGCAGCTGTTCATTTATCGTCACCGCTGGACGGGAGCTTATAATTGCCAAACGGGATGATCGTATAATGCCCGAGAGCAGATTCCTTACCATTCATTATGATCTCTACCGCCTGTTCACGATGGAAACCGTGAACAGGCTTGCCAGTATTTAGCATTGTGACTTTGGCGAGATCACTAATGTCATATCGGTCGTGCTCCACGATCAGGCTGTCGCGATGAAATCCCTGTGCGCGACCATCGTTAAAACCGCGGTCGTACCCGCTGCCGTGCAACGCGTATGCCGGTCCCAACGGTTTCGCTACGATATCCCAGTCTCGGCCATCCTCTGTAGTAAATGTCGCTCCTGCCTGCGAATAGACGCGTGTACCGGGTATGAATTCTACCGAAACGTCTCCGTCGACAACGTTAAGTGCCGGAGTGCCTTCAGGCTCCCCCGCAAATCGCATTTGGCCATCAAGATAGGTCTTTTGGTTGGTGCCCGTCTTGTGTATCTGTACATAGCCTGCGTGATTCTCATTGCCCCAACAGGCGTACTGGTACAGTAATCCCCCTGGGTATTGTGATCCACGGCCGATGCGTACGTCGAAACCGCCCTGGTTTGGACGCACGCCCCAGGAATGGTCGCGATTGCCCCACCAATCGTTAAATTCGTACCTTTTCCCATCGATGGTGATGTGTCCCTCGCTCTTGCCGAATTGGTCGTAGCGCAGGTAGTCGTTCAGGACATGCGTTTTGCGGAGCAGGTAATGGCGCTTTTCTTCCAGCGGAAGCGTGCACCCGCGCCATAGAAATTCCGCTGAAATACCATCGGTGTCTTCCAGTACAAGACGTAGTTCCTGTAGTGGTTTGACGACCTCGAT
>CAYZLS010000121.1:0-5829 GCA_964479355.1 uncultured Wenzhouxiangellaceae bacterium
TGCCACACCGGGCATTGAGCCAAGAATCA
This sequence comes from uncultured Wenzhouxiangellaceae bacterium, assembly GCA_964479355.1. GTDB lineage: Bacteria > Pseudomonadota > Gammaproteobacteria > Xanthomonadales > SZUA-36 > SZUA-36. The sequence continues at coordinate 30 of CAYZLS010000121.1, forward strand.
ATATGCGGGCATCCGGTTGAGCCTGCGGTGCAAATCCCTTTGAAAGTTTCATGTTAATCGGTCTCTGCTGTGTTCGTTGTTGTTTGTTCATGGATAGTGATTAATTCAAAGACGCTATACTACCCTTTGACACCAAAACAAAAGGTATTAATGGTGTATCGGCAAATAATTGAATTCTGGTTTGATGAAATAGAGCCGACTTGCTAGTGAATAAAAGACGCAGCATTTGATGCGCTGCTCATCGAGCGGTTTACAGATGCCCACGCTAGGGCGAGTTGCTGCGAACTGTATAAGTAGCGAGAATCAGCCGAGGGTAGACTTGCTGAAATTATTGTATTGGATCAGTTTTCCAGAAACATGTCCAGAGAATCACCGCAGGCCTTTGCCCATGACCCTATGTCGCTGAGCCTTGCGCAAGAAGCCATTTCCGTTGGCGCAGACCAGCGCTTAAGCGCGTCGTAGAGAAGTTTCCTGTATATGGCGTTTATGCACAGCGAATCATTGGAAATACACACAGTAGCTGTAGAGCTATTCCAGAGTAACCTGGAATCTGAGCTCAAGCATCAGGAGATAATCGTAAGATTTGGTCGTTATCCACACCGAAATAATATCCTGGGTAGAAAATCAACCCGTGCAGAGTGTGAGTTTCTGCAGCAGCCTAGTTCAGGTTTTTAACCGACAACAAGACGATGTGGTGATATTGTGGTAGTTAAATGAATGATTCCAATCTTATAGCGCTGGATGGAGGTTGCACCTGTGGCCGGGTTCGCCGGGCGTCGTTGTATGTTCATTGCTGTCATTGTCGTTGGTGTCAGCGTGAAACCGGGGCGGCATTTGCACTCAACGCGATGATTGAATCCAGCTATGTAAAGTTGCTCAGCGGCGACCCTGTACAGGTCGAAACGCCTTCTAATAGTGGCAAAGGACAAAAAATAGTGCGCTGTCCATCCTGCCAGATTGCCGTGTGGAGTCACTACGCCGGGGCCGGAGATGCACTGAGCTTTGTGCGGGTGGGTACGCTGGATGAGCCGGATGTATTGCCACCAGACATCCATATCTATACCGCATCAAAACAAGCCTGGGTCAATTTACCGTCGGACAAGCCTGCATTCGAAGCTTATTACCAACGCTCTGAGCAAATGCCGGCGATCAGCCTGCAGCGGCTTGCTGATTTGCAAACCAAAATCGACGCCCCCTTTGTTAATATCCGATGATGGGAATCATGAAAAGTATCCACATGGTCTGTGCGTTATTGTCTTTCAGCGGTTTTTTTGTGCGCGGTATCTGGATGCTCAGGGGTTCAGCCCGGCTTCAGCAGCGCTGGGTAAAAATCTTACCCCACATTATTGATATGTTGTTACTTGCAAGCGCAATTATCCTGGCTGTTCAATGGCGATTATCGCCGCTGGAACAGTCGTGGCTGATGGCAAAAATCGTTGCTTTGTTGGTATATATCGGTCTGGGCATGGTTGCTTTGCGTTTTGGTCGCAGCAAAGGCACACGCCTGTTTGCCTGGTTAGCGGGTCTGTTGACGTTTGTCTATATTGTATCGGTGGCACTGTCAAAATCAGCACTGGGCTGGCTTATATATTTTTAAATCAGCCGACAGATGGAAATAAAACGCAAAATCGCCCCGCCAGTTTACCTGTTTGTTGCACTATTATTGATGTGGTTGATACAGGGTTATTTTCCTGTGTTTCAATATTTTCATCCACCTTTGGCCTACTTGGGGATTATCCCAATCTTTTCCGGCATCTTCATGGCAGCCAGCGCTGTTAGTCTGTTCAAAAAAGCAGAAACCGGCATCGTGCCCTTTGATGAAGCAACCACTCTGGTGACTGCTGGTTTTTACCGGGTGAGCCGTAACCCCATGTACCTGGGCATGTTTCTGATCCTGATCGGAGTCGCTATGTTGCTTGGGAGTATCGGAGTGTTGTTACCTATTTCATTGTTTGTATTGATTATCCGTAATCATTTCGTGTTGGGAGAAGAGCGCTTTCTTGAAGCTGCGTTTGGCCAGCAATACCTAGAATATATGGGTAAAGTCAGGCGCTGGATTTGACAGAACCACATAATTTTTAAGTGCTCTGGCAATGCACGCCGCATCGGACGGCACGGCCGAGTTGACAAATTTTTTGCACACGAAGATGGAAAACCGGTGGCCATGCGATTTATCATACCGGCTGGGGCTAATATGGTTGATAATTGAGTTGGTGAATTATCTTCGGTAGCCGTGGAATCGGGACAAGATCCCTGACAACAATTTATAGCAGGTGGTGAAATGAAAAGAACTATTTTTTTGATGTTAACATTGATGATTGCTCTACCGGTAATGGCTGCGGAAGTGTCGGATGATGGCAGCTTGGTAGTATTACCACTGGAAGCCCAGGCTTGTAATTTGCCCTCCGCCCCTCCGCCCATCCCAGAGGCGCCCGCTCGTGATGATTTGATCTCAGCACAAAAAGAAGTTAAAGCATTTCAGGCGGACATGGAAATCTACCGTGCCTGCATTAACCATGATGTGCTGAGCGATTTATTGTCAGAAGGTAATCGTCAGGCAATTACTAATGCGCATAATTACTCTGTCGATATGGAAGAGCGAGTCGCGGAAATGTTTAATGTCGCGGTGCGGGCTTATAAGGCGAATAAGGCCAAAAATTAAGTTAGGGTTGTGGGACAGCGTTTTCGAGGTTTATCTCCTCGCCGATCAGATATTTTTGTAAAAACATGATCGTGGCCTGTTGATACAGGTCACGGTTTTCTTTTTTCTCATAACCGTGACCCTCGTTATTTTGTATCTAGATATCGTTTGACCGGCCGTTTCTTCGGGTAGAGCGATAGGCCAGACGTCGGCCCTGCCGATCCCATGTCATGCGGTTGTTCAAGACCTAGCCTGTAGATAATCTGCGGATCGTGCCGTCTTGTGGATTAAGTAGAAAAACCTGGTCGAATTCATCCCCGCCCTAGTCACGGGTCAGCGCCAGCAGTTTGCCATTTGGCTGCCGAACCACCTCGCCGACAGGCTCTGAGGAGAAACTTAGCTGCTGACGTGCCGTTCCGGGTGCATCGACACGATGCAACTGGGTTACATGGCTGAAACGGGTCTTGATGTAGATACTGTTGCTATTGGCAGAGAAGCCAGCGAGTTTAGCTGAACGGATATTCTGGTAACGATTTAACGATTGCACGAGGGCTGCCGGGATGGGGGTATATCTTCCATCATCACCTAACCATTATTAGCGGTGCGCCGTAACACTTCAGCTGCAGGGCTGGTGCCATTGATCAGCAAGCAATACAGAATCATTAACAATACGCACAGCATTTTTTCATTCCAGTGTAGTGTCAACCCCTAAAAAGACATAATCTTGCCAGGTTCTTTTGCCGGGTGTTGACGTTATACTCTGTTTTAACTGACATGCACACACCCCTTCACATCATCATACTGGCAGCGGGCGCTGGAGTTCGTATGCTGTCACAGCATCCGAAGGTTTTACAAACAGTCGGTGGCCGGCCAATGATTATTCACGTACTGGATACTGTAGCGCAACTACAACCTGCAGTCATTCATGTCGTTATTAATCCGGCGGTTGATGCCGTACAAGAAGCTTGCACGGCATATGAGATTAACTGGGTGCCACAAGCCGAACAACTCGGTACCGGGCATGCGGTTTTGCAGGCCATGCCGGGGATACCAAAAAATAGCCAGGTGGTGGTGCTCTTTGGTGATGCTCCGTTGGTTGATGTGGGTGCATTGCAGAACCTGCTCGATTCGAGTACGGCTGAGATCAGAGTGCTGACCATGAAGGTATCAGATCCCGCTGGTTATGGGCGCATTGTCCGTGATGACAAGGACAATATCGCGGCCATTGTTGAGGAGCGAGATGCCACGGATTTACAAAAGGCTATAACTGAGGTGAACTCAGGCATAATCATGGCACAACGAACTGCGCTGATGTCCTGTCTGGAAAGTATGGTCAGCGAGAACTCGCAAAATGAGCATTATCTAACCGATGTGGTGTCCATTGCCTATGCAAAGGGTATGCAAACAGACGCTGTTATCGCAGCGGTGCCTGGCGACCTGGAAGGGGCAAATGATCGCATTCAACTGGCAGCGCTGGAACGGAGGTATCGACAGAAAATGTCTAAAGAATTATTACGTGCCGGCGTGCAGCTGGCAGATCCTGCGCGGCTGGATGTACGGGGCCGAGTTGAGGTGGGTAAGGATGTCTTTATTGATGTCAATGTGATACTCGAAGGTGACATCAACCTAGGCGATGGGGTGCAAATCGGCCCTGGCAGCCTGCTTAAAGATTGTCATCTTGCGGCTGGTACACGAGTTCACGCCTATAGCGTGCTGGAAGGGGTGCGAACGCATGGTGCCTGCGATATCGGCCCATTTGCTCGCCTGCGTCCAGGCACCGAACTCGAAGCCGGCAGCCGCGTGGGCAATTTTGTTGAGGTCAAAAATACAACGCTGGGTAAAACCAGCAAGGCTAGCCATTTGAGCTACCTGGGTGACAGCAGTATCGGCGACCGGGTCAATATTGGTGCCGGTACAATTACCTGTAATTATGATGGGGTCAACAAACACCAGACAGTGATTGAAGACGATGTCTTTATTGGCTCCAATACACAACTGGTGGCGCCACTTACCGTTGGTGCAGGTGCCGACATCGCTGCCGGCAGCACGGTGACCAAAGATGCACCTGCCGGCAAGCTGACTATCAGCAGGTCAAAGCAGGTCACCGTAGCAGGCTGGAAACGGCCGGGTAAGGACTACGAGGATCGTTAAATGTGTGGCATCGTTGCAGCTTCAGCCAGGCGTAATATTCGGGAGCTCCTGATTGCGGGCTTATATGCACTGGAATACCGAGGCTACGATTCAGCCGGCATTGCATTGCAGCAGGATGGCTTCCTCGCGCGGCAACGTGCGGTGGGAAAAGTGAAGCAACTCGAAGCCTTATTGGAAGCTTCACCGACTGACGGTCATTGTGGCATTTCGCATACGCGCTGGGCTACCCATGGCGTACCCAACACCCAAAATGCACACCCCCAGGCCGCGGGTGATCAACTGGCGCTGGTGCACAACGGGATTATCGAAAACCACGCAAGCCTGCGTCAGGAATTACAGGACTCAGGCTGTCAATTCAACTCTGATACCGACACCGAAGTCATGGTGCACCTGATTGCGCAGTTGATGGGCACTGGGCTGGATCTGGCCGCAGCAGTAAGTAAGGCTGTTGGTCGTTTGAAAGGCGCGTTTGCTATCGCAGTGGTTAGTGCTACTGAGCAGGGTGTAGTGGTTGGTGCACGCAGCGGCAGTCCGTTGGTTTTGGGTGTTGGTAATGGCGAGCATTTTCTGGCCTCGGATATCTACCCATTGCTGGGTGAGACAAACCGTTTTGTCTTCTTGCAAGAAGGTGATGTGGTGAGTTTGAGTGCTGATGGTTTCGAGATCCGTAATGCAAATGCTGAGCTGGTAACCCGGCCGATTAAGGAGGTTGAGACCAAAGCTAATTCAGTGCAGCGGGGTGACTACAATCACTACATGCAGAAAGAAATTTTTGAGCAACCCCAGGCAGTGGCTGAAACTCTGGAAGGCAGGCTTAGCGGCAACGCGGTGCTACCGAATATATTTGGGGTGGGTGCTGATGCCGTGCTGCGACAAATTCGTCAGGTTCACATCGTAGCCTGTGGCACCAGCTATCACGCAGGTCTGGTAGCCAAGTATCAGATGGAGCAGTTAGCTGGCATTCCCTGTAGTGCGGAAATTGCCAGTGAATACCGCTATCGTCAGCCA
>CAYZLS010000122.1:0-5823 GCA_964479355.1 uncultured Wenzhouxiangellaceae bacterium
AAAGTGTCTCTTAGAAAAAGGCTCAAGTGGTCCCAAATGCTCTGACGACGTACAGAAAGTGCTATGAATAGCAGAAGTGAGTGGAGTTTAGTAAAAAGTCCTATCGTGTTTCAGTTCTGAGGGTCCGTAAATGGTGTGGCCCAGGTGAAAAACCGAGCCTTGTTCATAGTGGGCTTTACGCTCGCAGAATAGTTCGACCCATGTAGGATTCCGGCAATATGGGGATTTAATATCCTATACTCGACCGCATATTCTGCTCCGGAACAAGACTCTAGAATATGGGTATGCCATTTCCGAAATCGTTGCGAAATGTCCCATACTCAACTTGCCTGTTCCAGTGGGGCCAGAGTAGACTGCAGCCCATGAAGTCCCGCCTACAGCTGGTTTTATTGGATCGTGACGGCCTTCTTTTGGAGGAGGGGGATCGTTCGATCACCACCGCCCAGGAAGTTCGATTCATCGAGGGGGCCTGTGCGGCTGTAAAGCGCCTTCAGGATGCTGGCCTAGCCCTGGCCGTCGTAACCAATCAATCTGTCGTAGGGCGGGGAGAGCTGTCAGAGGGCAGCCTGGCACGGATTCATGAGGCGGTGACCGCTGGCTTGGCTGAACATGGAGTTACGCTGAAGCATTTTCACGTTTGTCTCCATGCCCGAGACGCAGGCTGCAGGTGCCGAAAACCTGCTCCCGGTTTGGTGGAAGATGCCGCATCGGCGCAGGGGGTTGCTGTAGAGGCCTGTATCATGCTGGGCAATCGTCGCACCGATATTCAGGCGGCCGTGCGGGCTGGTTGCGAGGGTATTCTGGTTCATACCGGAAAACTTGATAACCTTGCCGATCTGAAGCAGTGGCCAAGCGCACCGCTTGGTGTTGCTCAAAACTTGAATGAAGCGGTAGACTGGGTACTGTCGGGAGCACCCGATGAGGCCTTTTGCACATCGAGGGAGTGGCCATGATTGAAGAGACTCTCAAAGACTGCTCGCGCACCATACTGGGTATGCTGGAGCAACAGGAAGTCTTGCGAAACATGGCCAATCTGCTTCGCACAAGCCTTGAAAAGGGTGGAACCATTTGGGTTTGTGGAAACGGTGGATCGGCTGCTGAGGCGCAACACATGAGCTCTGAGTTGCTCAGCGGCTGTCTATCTCAGGTGGGGCCCAGGCGTTCCATAGCATTGACCACAGATACTTCTGTGCTTACGGCGGTATCCAATGATCATGCCTTTGACGAGGTGTTTGCCCGTCAGATTCGCGGCTTGGGGCGGCTTGGTGATGTGGTTGTGGGTATTTCCACGAGTGGCAATTCGGCCAATGTTCTTCAGGCGCTGAAGGTTGCGGCAGAGATGGACCTGCACCGGGTGGCCTTGACCGGTAGCGATGGGGGCAGGCTTCTGGGTCTGGCCGAACATATACTTCGGGTGCCCTCGGAGAACACCCAGCGCATACAGGAAGCCCACCACACAGCGGTGCATATCCTCTGTCAGCTGGTCGGCTAGAGCCCCAGTCGGTTCCGTATAAGCTTCACAAGGCTTGATCTCTCAGCCCATACATCTAGAAAGCAAGTCAGAGCTTGACGGTCTTCATTTTTTGGGCACATAAATTTATTGTATAATCTACTTTTTAAGTGCCTGAAAATACAGGAGTTAATCTAAAACCACGATGTTTGTCACCATCGGCCTCTATCTTTTTACAAATAAGCAGGCACGACGCCCCATTATGAACATGCAGGACTTTTCAGAGCTTGCAGAAATTCAAAAAAATTGGCAGGTCATTTGATCCGAAGTGCTTGCCCTACATGAAAAAGGTTATTTTGAAAGCACAACAAAAGCGGGGGCAAGCGCCTCTTACGACATCGGTTTTCGCACTTTTTATAAATACGGATGGGGCAAGTCTTGCCTGAAATGGTACGGGGCTACACCCATCAATCTGCCATGAAATTATGCCCCGAAACCGTTAAAGTGCTCAAAGATATCTCCTCCGTTAACGGCGCCATGTTCACCATCATGAAACCGAAGTCCCAGCTCACACACCATATTGACCCTGTAGCCATTTCTTTAAGATATCACCTCGGCCTGTCCACGCCGAATTCGGATGCCTGTTATATCAATGTGGATGGAGAAAAATATGCGTGGCGGGACGGTGAAGCCTTTATGTTTGACGAAACCTATCTGCACTATGTGCGTAACGATTCGGACCAACCTAGATTAATTTTAATGTGTGATATGGAAAGGCCGATGAGCATATTTGGCAGTCTTTTTAATATCGCCTACAAATTTCTGGCGAGTTTTTCAGTTGTCCCGAACATGGAAGGCGATAAGCGAGGTCTTGCGATATCGTGTTTTCCAGTCTTACACCCGCCCTGGCAAAGACCAAAGCCCTGAAAAAAACAAATCGAAGCCAGTACCTAGCGCTAAAATATTCAGTCAACACGTTCTTGCTCCTGATTTTTTTAGGGCTGATTGCCACTGTGATGAGCTTGTTTTCGGCTTTGATTTAACCCGCCACTGCCTACAGCTTCGTTTTTATTCTCTTTTCATCGGGCAAAGAAGCGACACCAAAAACCATTAAAACCGATACCAGAAATGTGAATAAGGTGGCGCCCGACCCATGCATAAAAGCCATGTCGGACATACCGAAAAAGGTAAAACTGAGCGAGGTGCCCGCCAGCGCAAAACTATAAATGAATACTCTGTTTCGGTAAAAATTGAGTGCCGCAATCAACGGCACGATTAATACTGCCAGCAAGGCCGCTAATCCAATAATGCCACGGGTGGCCATAGTATGTAGATATTCATTATGGGCGTGTTTGCTACGAGTGGCTTCGGCCTTATAATCGCTACGCAACTGACTCTTATATAGCAAACCATTGAAACTTCCCGGTCCGTGCCCAATGATTGGTTTTTCCAAAAATGCATACCAAGCGGTTTCCCACATATACAATCGAACACCTGCCGCAATAGCCGAATCACCCTCATCGACATAGGCGTTTACCTCGTCGGGTATTACTGCTAAGCGTTGTTTCATTACCAAAGTAGTCGCATTACGCCCGTCGACATAGGCTTTTACCACTTCCGGTATTTCTGTTAAGCGTTGTTTCATATCGGTCGAATCTGAGAGCAACATTGTCCCCGAAAACCCCAACGTAATCAGGGCAAATAAAGCTCCCAGACAATATCGCTTGCAGAGCAGCAAGTAAGTTAATAGCAGGATGCTGAGTATCGGTATTGCGGTCACTGCCGCACGAGATTCGGAAAGAATCAACCCGATAGGAGCGATAAAAAACCCAGCTAAACTAACCCAGCTAGACCAAAATAGTCGTTGTTCACGAAACCAGAAAAACCCAAGAAAGGATAAAAACGAAAACAGAATAGCATGATTGCCAAAAAATATCGGACTCAGCAGTCCGAATGCGTTGGCGCGAGGATTGCCGAAATAAATAACATCGATACTGCTGCTGAGTCCAGCGACAATGCTGCCGATCGCGATTCCAAGCCAAAACCAACGTTGTTTCACTTCTGCGAGCATCAGTAAGGCAATAAACGGATAGGATAAAGCAGGTCGAGAGTATTTGGTGATTTCCTGATACCCACCGGTCTGAAAGCCGGAAATGACTAATAAGAGCAGTGATATAATCAATACAGCGGCGGCGCTAATGAAAAACCATAACTCGTGTTTGTTAATCGTATAACCTTGATATCGTCCCCAGATCAACCAGGCGAGTAAGCTGGCAGTTAACACAGTTGTGCCACCTAGGCGAAAGCAAAAGCTAAATATTGGAACCAATAATAAACTCAGGTTAATAAAGGTGCTTAATTTAGGGTTTTGCACGGTTGATTAATTTTCCGTGGACCGAGGCGGGTACATGTTTTAATAGGGAAACAAGTGACGTGGCATGATAGCAAAAATTGGCGCGTTATTGCACGATAATTTGCGGTGATCAGATCACGCGAATGAGACTGTCTTAGTTCAGTCTGGAATCGCCACTAAGAGGGCTCGACGCGTTAGAATTTCAAGAAAGCTATGACTAAAAATCATAGGTAAAAATAGTGAGAATATTCTGGCGACAGGTGTGTTTAAATATTTTTTTAAGTAGTATGCAAATTCATGCTTGAGTTACCTACCTCATTGATTTTTTATGCAATGCTAATAGGCCACTGCTTAACCCGTTCATCCGCGAAGCAAACGGAAACATGACTACAAACGACGCGATACTCATTGTGGGGCCGGCCTGGGTCGGTGACATGATGATGGCACAAAGCCTGTTAATCCTGTTAAAGGAGAAAAACCCGGACACCGCGATCGACGTATTGGCGCCGCAGTGGAGTTTGGGCGTATTGGCACGCATGCCAGAGGTTCGGGGTCGTATCGCTTTGGATATCAAGCACAACCAATTGGGTCTGCTAAAGCGATTTCGTTGTGGTAAGTTCTTGCGCTCGAAATCGTATAAACAAGCCTATGTATTGCCACGAACAATCAAATCTGCGCTTGTACCTTATTTTGCGAAAATACCAATCCGTACCGGAATTCTAGGCGAGTTAAGATACGGATTGATTAACGATATCAGGCCGTTAGATAAATCGGTACTTGACCAGACAGTAAAAAAATATACGTCATTCGTTCAAGCGTCGGTTTTGCTAGTGCGAACACCCTTCCCACGTTTGAAGCCTGATCAAGTTAATCAACAAAGGCTCATCGATTTATACCAAATTGACCGAAACCGGCTAATTGTGGGATTAGTGCCCGGTGCCGAGTTTGGCCCAGCTAAGCAATGGCCGTTGGCGCATTACACTCGACTGGCCGGAATGGTAAACGATATTGGTGGTCGGGTGATCCTATTTGGATCAGGAAAAGACCGTTTGGATGGTGAACAGATTTCACAATCGAGTAGCAATGTATTAAATCTTTGTGGTGAAACCACGCTAGGGGACGCGGTTGACTTATTGTCTGTGGTTGATATCGCGGTCGCCAACGACTCCGGTTTGATGCATGTTGCAGCTTCGGTTGGAATTCCCCTGGTCGGTCTCTACGGTTCGACTAATCCTGGACTCACGCCACCCCTGACTGACAAGGGTCATGTCGAATGGCTCAATTTAGAATGCGCGCCCTGTGGTCAACGGCAGTGTCCGCTGCAACATTTGAATTGTCTGAATCAAATATCGCCTGAACGAATATTTAAACACATCGAGCTTGTTGATAAGCAGCGATAATATAGACCTGAAAACCCTGGAGTCGAAGCTCGATCTCAAATTCTTTTCTTAATCGCCGCGATAACCGCCGAGGTTGAACAACTGTCGACAAAATTTAAAATCTTTACCACACCGCCATTAGCTTTTACCGCTTCGCCACCGGCGATATCTTCGACTCGATAGTCACCCCCTTTGACGAGGATGTCGGGCAATAGCTGTTCGATTAATCTTGCGGGTGTATCTTCATTAAAGCCCACTACCCAGTCAACACTTTCGAGCCCTGAGAGTACGACCATACGCTGCATGAGGGTATTGATTGGACGGTCTTCACCCTTCAGGCGTTTGACCGAATCGTCGCTATTAACCGCAACGATGAGGCGATCGCCGAGTTCGGCTGCCAAAGCCAGATAGGCAACGTGACCGGCGTGCAATATATCGAAGCATCCGTTTGTCATGACAATACGTTCACCCGAATCTTTCGCCTTCTGAATGAGCGATATCAAATTAGATTCGTCGCTAACACCACGCTCGAGCGGTGTGTGTTTTAACATTTCTGACTGAATTTCAGCGACGGTTGTGGTCGCAGTACCCATTTTTCGAACGACAATTCCGGCAGCCAAGTTGGCGATCTGAGTTGCTTC
>CAYZLS010000123.1:0-5799 GCA_964479355.1 uncultured Wenzhouxiangellaceae bacterium
GCTAATGCTGCATTGACCTCAGCACCACCGCTGTGGTCACAGGGCGACATCAGAAACAGGTTGAATAATACACTTGAACAACTCATCGACTTTCCCTCTTGAGCAGACGCACACGCATGACCAATACAGTGGAATTATATTCTCTGGACGCAGCGCGGAACACCATGGTTACGATTACCAGTTGCATCATGCGGCAGGACGGTACCCCAAAGCAGGTTCAGGCGAAAAACAGGTAACTAATCAGCGTAATTACCAGGGCCCCGGCCAGGTTCAATACCAGGCCTGCCCTCGCCATATCTTTAATTGACAACCGTCCACTGCCGTAGACAACCGCATTGGGCGCAGTTGCCACCGGCAGCATGAAAGCACAACTGGCACTCAGGGCGGCGGGAATCATCAACAGGATCGGATTGATCTCCATCGCTACCGAGGCTGCTGCGAGTAAAGGCATTAACAGGCTTGCGGTTGCCGTATTACTGGTCATTTCGGTCATAAAAGTGACTGCCAGACTGACCACCAGAATCATCATCCATACCGGCATTTCTGCAAGACCCTGGAGTTGGCCCGCAAGTATTTCAGCGAGACCGCTTTGCATGAATGCGGTAGCAATCGTGATACCACCGCCAAACAGTATCAGCACACCCCAGGGTATTTTCCTGGCAGCCTCCCAGCGCAGCAATTGACCCCCCTTACCGTTGGGTGTCAATGCCATGACGATGACAGCAAGCAGGGCAACCGAGGCATCATTGGCCGTCGGTAAACCAAACCACTGGCTCCAGCCACCAAAGGGTGCCTGGCGGGTTATCCATGCTAGGACGGTCAGGGCAAACAAGCCAAGCACGCGTCGTTCGGTGACCGTCCACTGGCCGGCAGACGGGAGCTTGATCTTGTTGGTTAATTGCAAGCCCCGGGTGAGCCATAGGCCTGTGATCGGCACCATGATCGCCACCACCGGCAGGCCCCAGCTCATCCATTGGGGAAAGCTGAGTGTTTGTCCGAATTCATTGCTGTAAACCTGCATGAATATCAGGTTGGGAGGTGTGCCGATGGGCGTTCCCAAGCCTCCAATGTTGGCGGCATAGGCGATGCCCAGTAACAGCGGGATTGCCAGTTGTCGCTCGGCCCGCTCAAGCACCGCCAGCGCGACCGGTAACAGCATCAGTGTCGTGGCTGTGTTGGAAATCCACATACTCAAGACGGCGGCGGCCGTCATAAACCCAAATACAAGGCTACGCGCACTACCGCCGCCAAACAGATTGACCATGTATAAAGCAATCCGCCTGTGTGCGCCACTGTCTGCCATTGCAGTGGAAATCATAAAGCCGCCCAGCAGTAACAGGATCAGTGAGCTGCCGTATGCCTGAGCGACCTGGCTTGGTGTGAGTATGCCCAATAGGGGAAATAATGCTAATGGAATCATGGAGGTAAACGGAATCGGCACGGGTTCAAAAACCCACCATAACGTGCACAGGAAGGTAACAGCAGCAGTTGCCGCCGGTGCAAAATCCCAGCCTGAAGAAAGCAGCGAAACATACAAGCCCAGGGACACAACAGGCCCCAACGGGATCAGCCAACGTTGCATATTGAAATCACCCCAAAAATATCCTGCCCATTATAGAAGATATACAGTTGCTAAAAATATGATTAATTGTAAATAAGTTATTGCATTAGCCTCAGGAAAGCCGTAGATTCAAGCTTCTATAAATACTGTCTATGACAGAGATGACGAGCAAAGATGTTAACAGTAAACCAGCAAACAACTAGCGATACGATCCGACGACTGCGACGTCCTGGGTTTGAACAAGCCGGCTGGGTTGCCATGTGTATATGACAAAGACACGATAAACCGATAAAAACCCAGCCAATGGCTGGGTTTTTTTGTATGGGGCAGATGGAGCCGAAATATATGAGGATAGTGAAATGAAACATTTTTTGTCCACCAGCAACTGGAGCCGGGAAGAGCTCGATTCATTGCTGCAACTGGCTGCGGAGTTAAAGCAACAGCCATTAAATGACTGTCTCAACGGGCGCTCGATTGCTTTGTTATTCCTGAACCCATCCATGCGCACCCGGACCTCATTTGAGCTGGGTATGCAGCAACTCGGTGGCATTGCCATTGTGCTGCAACCGGGTAAAGACGCCTGGGGCATTGAGTTTGAGCCGGGCAAGGTCATGGATGGCGATGCTGAGGAGCATATCGCTGAAGTGGCCGGTGTGTTGTCACGTTATTGTGATCTTGTTGCGCTGCGGGCATTTCCTGGTTTTATGGACTGGTCAACAGACCGTGAAGACCGGCTGATCAAGGCATTGGCCGAGCATGCAACCGTACCGGTGATCAACATGGAAACCATCGTGCACCCTTGTCAGGAGCTGGCCATGATGATGACACTACAGGAAAAAATGGGGTCGGTTGCACGGCGTAAAATGGTGCTGACCTGGACCTGGCATCCCCGGCCGCTGAATACAGCCGTTGCCAATTCAGCCCTGCTGATGGCGACTAAATTCGGCATGGACGTGACCTTGCTTTGTCCTGCGCCGGACTACCTGCTGGATACCCGGTTTATGGATGCGGCACGGGCAAATGCGGTTGACTCTGGTGGTTCACTTGCCATCAGTCATGATATTGAATCGGCTTACACGGATGCAGATTTTGTTTACGCCAAGAGTTGGGGTGCATTACCCTATTACGGCAAGCCGAAGGATGAGTGGGAATTGCGTAAAAACTACCGCCACTTTATCGTTAATGAAGAGAAAATGGCTATGACCAATAATGGCCTGTTTAGTCATTGCCTGCCCTTGCGGCGAAACCTCAAGTCCAGTGATGGAGTGATGGATGCAGATTATTGCCTGGCCCTAGATGAAGCCGAAAACCGGCTGCATGTGCAAAAGGCTCTAATGATGAATCTGTTGGGAGTGAAATTATGAGTGGTGCAGCAAAAATATCCATCGTGCTGGCTTTTTCTGGGGGATTGGATACCAGTTATTGTGTATTGGAATTAGTTGCACAGGGCTATGAGGTACATACCCTGTTTGTTGATACGGGTGGATTAAGCACCGCGGAAGTGGAATGGATTGAAGCGCGTGCCTTAGCGCTCGGGGCAAGCCAACACCATGTACAAGATGCAAGCCAGCTCATCTGGGATGAATTCGTTGTGCCGCTGGTTTGGAGCCAGTCCAAGGTTCTAGGCGAATACCCGATGCTGTGCTCCGACCGCTACCTGATTGTCAGGCTCAGCCTACAACTGTGTGACGAATTAGGCACAAGCCATTTCGCCCATGGTTGTACCGGGATGGGCAATGATCAACTGCGATTTGATCAAACGGTGCGCAGTATAGGTGATTATGAAATCCATGCCCCGGTTCGGGATTTGCAAAAACAATCTGGCAATATCCGAGTGATCGAAATCGAGTTTCTAAACAATGCCGACGTTTCCGTCCCGGAAAAAACCGGCAAGTATTCCATCAATAAAAATTTGCTGGGGGTTACGATTTCCGGTAGTGAGATCGACCAGTTCGAGGCACCTGATGCAGCAACCTGGCAACTGAGTCGGCCTAGAAATGAATGGCCTAAGCAGCCTTTGCAGGTGGCTATTGGCTTTGAGCAGGGCCGGGCTGTGGCCATCGATTCTCAGCCAATGGCCGGGCCGGATATTCTTCAGTTTTTGAACCAAGCATTTGGTCAGTACGGTGTAGGACATCATATCTATACCGGTGATGTCAGCATCGGGCTGAAGGGCCGGATCGTGTTTGAGTGCCCCGGAATTGATGCTTTATTGCTGGCCCACCAGGCATTGGAAGATTGTGTTAATACCCGTCTGCAGAACCAGTTTCGCCACCAGGTTGCACAGCGCTGGGCGGAGTTGGTTTATACCGGCTTCTTTTACGAACCGCACAAACAGGACCTAGAAGCTTATCTGGCCAGCTCACAGTCGGCAGTGACCGGCACCGTGACTCTGGAAACCAAGGGTGGCTCCATGCACGCAGTGGCGGTAGCATCAGAATTTATTGTGCAGGATCCCGCAGCCGTTTATGCACAACATTGCAACTGGTCGCCAACCGAAGCCGAGGGTTTTATCAAGCTACTGGGTCAAAGTTCGACTACAGCCATGAAGGTCCGCGCCAGCGCGGCCGGGAAACAAAAAAAATGAATCTGCAAGGCGTGCTTGAGCATCTTCAGCGACTGGTGGCATTCGACACCCAGAATCCGCCGCGTGAACTGGTAGCTGCTGCAGAGATTTTCAGTTATATTAGCACTGCGCTGGGACCGGATTTTGGGCTTGATATGACTGACTATGGCTTGGGCCGCGTCAGTATGCTGGTGGTACGTGGCAAGCCTTCTTTGTTGTTCAATGTTCACATCGACACCGTTCCGATCAACGCGGATGCGCGTTTTCCAGCGCTCGAAATGACCCGCCATAAAGATCGTGTTTATGGGCGGGGTGTCTGTGACATCAAGGGTGCAGCGGCCTGCCTGCTTGAAATCGCCGCACACACGGATAAACCAATGGCCATGTTGTTTACCTCTGATGAGGAAGGCGCCAATGGTTGTTGCATCAATGAGTTTCTGGCAGCCGGCAAAAATAAGGCTTTCAACCAGGTGGTTGTAGCAGAACCAACCGATTGTATGGCAGTGACGGGCCACCGTGGTTACCTGTCGGTCAAGGGCCGGTTTACCGGGGAATCGGGACACTCTTCCGAGCCCCACGCACTGGCCGATAATGCATTGCATAAATTATCGAATTGGGTGGCGCTGGCGGTTGCACAGGCAGCACAACTTGAACGCGAAGACCGCAGACCCTGTTTCAACGTGGGTGAAGTCCACGGCGGGGTAAAATCTAACGTGATTGCAGGTGAGGCGAGTTTGCACTGGAGCGCCCGCCTCTCGCCCGGTGACAGCAATGAGAATTTCCTGAGCTTGATGAGTGCTCTGGAATATGCCGACGCGGCACAGTGGCAGGTACCATTTTCTGGTCCGCCATTGCCGGTAGCCGGAATGGATGTGGTGGCCGCACGGGCTTTTGTTGAGCGCATGGGTCTTACCACAGGGCCGGATGTTGATTTCTGGACGGAGGCTGCATTATTTGCCCAGGCAGGTGTGCCTGCCATCGTACTGGGCCCGGGTAACATCGCACAGGCTCACGCGGTAGATGAATGGGTTCGGATTGCGCAACTGGAACGGGCGCTTGATTTCTATGCAAAATTGGTAAATACACATGACTGATGTTCGCCGACTGGTCCATGAACTGCTTGCACAGCTGGGCTCTAGCCGTGAAGCACAGCAATACCTGAAGGAGTTTTCCGGCACCAACCACGCGCGTTTCGCGGTGGTCAAAGTCGGAGGTGGCATATTGCGGGATCACCTGGATGAACTGACCTCGGCGCTGGCTTTTTTACACCTGCTCGGCTTGATACCGGTGGTATTGCATGGTGCAGGCCCGCAGCTGGATCAGGCCCTTGCCGATGCCGGTATTGCAACCCAAAGACAGCAGGGCTTGCGGGTTACAACCGAGGCTGTGATGGCGGTGGCGCGGCCATTAATGTACAAGGAAAATCTGCGCCTGGTAGAAGCACTCGAAGATAAGGAGATTCGGGCCAGGAGTATTCAACACGGTGTATTCCAGTGCAGTTATTGTGACCGGGAAAACCTCGGTCTAGTGGGTGCAGTTGAGCAGGTGGACCTGAGCGCGGTGGAAACCGCCGTGCGCAGGGGCGCGGTTCCGGTACTGACCTGTCTGGGTGAATCGCCATCTGGCCAGGTGCTCAATATCAACGCCGATATTGCGACCCGGGAGCTGGTCT
>CAYZLS010000124.1:0-5786 GCA_964479355.1 uncultured Wenzhouxiangellaceae bacterium
GGCAACGCTTTTTGCGACTCCTGGCGGGCACGCGTACGGATTCTTAACTCACCGTCCCCTTTGCGGGACAAAGAAACATCGACTTCACCACCTGCTGCCAAATCACCGAACAACAAGTCGTCAGCCAATTTGCGTTTGATCTGACTCTGGATAGCACGTTGCATCGGTCGGGCACCCATTTCGGGATCAAAGCCTCGCTCTGCCAACCACTCGCGGGCGGGCATGGAAACCGATATTTCAACATCTTTTAAAGCCAGCTGCGCTTCTAGTTCCAGGATAAATTTATCAACGATGCGTAACACGATGCTGAAATCAAGCGCTTTGAAGTGGATAATCGCATCCAGTCGATTGCGAAATTCCGGGGTGAAAGTTTGGCGAATTGCTTCGCTGGTGTCAGTAATACTTTCCTGCTCGGTGAATCCAATGGCCCGACGTGCGCTTTGCTGTGCACCCGCATTGGTGGTCATCACCAGAATGACATTGTGAAAATCAGCCTCACGGCCATTGGTATCGGTCAGTTTTCCATGGTCCATGATCTGCAGCAGCAGGTTATAGACGTCCGGATGCGCTTTTTCGATTTCATCCAGCAACAAAACAGCGTGGGGATTCTGGGTGACCGCCTCGGTCAATAATCCACCCTGGTCAAAACCAACATATCCCGGCGGAGCACCAACCAAACGGGAGACAGAATGTGCCTCCATATATTCTGACATATCAAACCGGATCAACTCGATGCCCATGGTCAGTGATAATTGACTGGTAACTTCAGTCTTACCCACACCGGTTGGTCCTGCAAACAGGAATGAACCGATCGGCTTTTCTTCTTCGCCCAGACCAGAGCGAGACATCTTGATCGCCGTAGCCAATGCGGCTATGGCCTCATCCTGCCCGAATACCGTTAATTTCAGATCACGCTCAAGATTCTGCAGCACATCACGGTCAGAGCGCGATACATGCTTGGGTGGAATGTGTGCCATGTGGGCGACGATCGTTTCGATATCGTGCTCATCCAGTAGTTTTTTGCGTTCCTCTGGTGGTCGCATACGTTGCCGTGCGCCGGCTTCATCGATCACATCAATCGCCTTGTCCGGCAGGTAACGGTCATTGATGTGACGGGCGGCCAGTTCCGCTGCGGCACAAAGTGCCTCATCGGTGTATTTCACCTGATGATGGTCCTCAAACCGCGATTTGAGCCCGCACAGAATTTCAATGGTCTCCGGTACACTGGGCTCGATAATGTCAATCTTTTGAAACCGCCGTGCCAGGGCCCTGTCTTTTTCAAAGATTCCGCGAAATTCCTGGAAGGTGGTAGAACCAATACAACGCAGCTTGCCTGAAGCCAGTACGGGCTTGATCAGATTGGATGCATCCATAACCCCACCCGATGCTGCACCAGCGCCGATGATGGTGTGTATTTCGTCTATAAACAGGACTGCGCCTTCGATTTGATGTAATTCTGCAAGTACCGCCTTGAGTCGCTTCTCAAAATCACCGCGATATTTGGTGCCGGCCAGTAACGCGCCCAAATCCAGCGAATACAGTGTGGCGTCCTCAAGGACGGCCGACACTTCACCCCCTACAATTCTCAGCGCCAGGCCTTCAGCTATGGCAGTTTTACCAACCCCGGCCTCACCGACAAAAAGAGGATTGTTTTTACGCCGCCGACATAACACCTGGATGGTACGCTCGACTTCGCTATCTCGTCCGATCAGGGGGTCGATCTTATCGTCACGCGCCAGCAGATTCAAATTACTGGTAAAGCTCTCCAACGCTGTTTTCTGGCTGCCTGCTTCCTCAACCAGGGTTTCCTTGTCGGGGCCGCTTTCGACTTCATCCTGTTCTAAGGGTGAAATACCGTGCGATATATAGTTCACTATTTCCAGTCGGGTAACGTTGTATTTATTCAGCAGATAAGTTGCGTAGGAGTCTTTTTCACTGAAAATAGCCACCAGCACATTGGAGCCGATAACCTCGCTTTTACCGGCAGATTGCACATGATACAGCGCCCGCTGTAACACCCGTTGAAAGCCAATGGTTGGCTGCGTGTCACGGCTGTCTTCATCACCCAGGACCGGTACGGTGTCGGCCAGGGTCTTGCGCAAGTCGGTTTCGAGCAAGGTAAAATCTGCGTCGCAGGCACTGAGAACCGACAAGGCTGAGCCATTATCCAGCAGGGCCAGCAGTAAGTGCTCCACAGTCAGAAATTCGTGCCGCGCAGTGCGGGCCTCCTGGTAGGCCTGGCTGATAGTGATTTCGAGTTCTTTACTGAACATCTGATTTCCTGCAGTGGGTCACCCTGCTCTGGGTCTCGTTAAGTACAACAGTACACTGGATGTTGTTTCTGACACGCTCCAACTCCCGAGGTTCAGGCTTTTTCAAGCGCACATTTGAGCGGATGCTCGTGTTGCCGTGCATATTCATTGACCTGGACTACTTTGGTTTCAGCGATTTCAAAGGTAAACACACCGCACACGCCTTTGCCCCTGGTATGTACGTGTAACATGATTTGTGTAGCACGCTCATGTCCCAAGCAGAAAAATGTCTGGATGACATCCACGACAAAATCCATTGGTGTGAAATCGTCATCTAACAACACAACTTTGTACATTGGCGGCGGCTTAACCTCAGGACGAGCCTCCTCCACTGCCAGATCGCGATAATTTTGTGACTCAAGTTCGTTACCCATGCTTATATTCTATTACAAAAATAGGCGGAAAAATTGACCTTGGGCATTTTGGCCCCATCTTATTGTCATGCGTAAAACCGGCGACAAAATAATGGTGGCCATGTCAGGAGGAGTGGATTCTTCAGTCTCGGCTTTGCTACTTCAGCAGCAAGGCCTGGATATTGCCGGTATGTTCATGAAGAATTGGGAAGAAGACGACCGACTGGGCGAATGTGCTGCAGAACAGGACGTTGCCGATGCCCGTCGTGTTGCAGATTCCCTGGGTATCACCCTGCATAGCCGGAATTTTGCATTTGAATATTGGGATAACGTATTTGAAGAGTTTCTCAACGAATACCGGGTGGGCCGTACACCCAACCCGGATATTTTGTGCAACCGTGAAATCAAGTTTAAAACTTTTCTGGAACACGCCAAAAACCTGGGGGCTCAAAAAATAGCAACCGGTCATTATGTACGCACTGATTGTAAAGACGGCAAGCACCGCTTATTAAGGGGTCTTGACCATAACAAAGACCAAAGCTACTTTTTGTATGCAGTCGGTCATCAGCAACTGGCCAAAACACTATTTCCTGTGGGTGAATTACATAAGCCTGCAGTGCGCACCCTAGCAAAAAAGGCACACTTTGCCGTGCATGACAAGAAGGACAGTACCGGCATTTGCTTTATCGGGGAACGCAACTTCGCCACTTTCTTAGGTACTTACCTGCCCGCCCAACCAGGTGAAATCCAGACCCGGGACGGCAAAGTGATCGGCGAGCATCGTGGCCTGATGTTTCACACCATTGGTCAACGCCAGGGCCTCGGTATTGGTGGGGTCAAAGGCTTTGAGGAACAGGCTTGGTACGTGTTGCACAAAGACCTTGAGAAAAATATATTGTTTGTTGGCCAGGGGCATGACCATCCCTGGTTATTATCCACTGAGTTGGAAACCAGCCAACCGGCCTGGGTTGCGGAAACGCCACCAACTACGCAAAATCCACTGACCGCCAAAATCAGGTATCGGCAGCAAGACCAGCCAGTGAGTATTAAAAATATTGACCAGGGGCGGATGCGACTTGAGTTTCAACAACCCCAACGGGCCATAACGCCAGGCCAATCCGTGGTCCTTTATGATGGTGAGGTATGCCTGGGTGGCGGTATCATTGAATCCATGAACACACCACCAATGATGGCTAACGTATGAAAGAGCGCACCATGGCCCTGGCCGGTATATTTCAAGCCACTGAACTGGTAAGACAAGCAGCCAACCACGGCACCTGGTCCGGCTACGCAGCGGAAGCCTGTTTTCGCAGCTTACTGGCTATGGAGGCTGATTCACTCGAAACCATTTATGGCGGAAGTGAAAATTTACACCTCGGAATTCAAACGCTGGTGTCAGTGCTTGACGGTGACCGCCGGTATATGGAAAGCCTGGCTTACGCCGTCTCGATAATGCAACTGGAAAACCGCTTCCGTGCCAGATCTGAAATGCAAGCCAGCATTGGCGAACAACTGCAAAGCATTGCGGTGCAGGGAGAGGATCTTGAGGAATATGAAAGATATGATCAGCAGGCACAGGAAATTGCGGGTTTATACAGCCAGACCATCAGCACCATTGCGCCACGTATCGTGGTAAACGGCAGGCCGCAGCACTTACAGATAGAGCGTACGGTTAACTGGATTCGCACACTGCTGTTTGCCGGTCTACGCTCGGCGGTATTATGGAGGCAACTGGGTGGCGGGCGTTTTTCGTTAATCTTTGGGCGCAAGAAAATGCTTGAACAGGCAATGAGCCTGTTACCGTAATACCGTACATTCGCTGTACAAAATACCGTTTGATTGGGGGATAATACACCACCCCAAAATACGCCAGAGTAAAGGAATATTGACATGCAGGATTCTTTTTCCGTTCACCGTTCGTTCACGGTTAATGGTCGTGAGTACAGTTATTTCAGCTTGCCGGAATTAACCGCAGCTAAAGCAGTCTCCAGGCTGCCTTTTAGTTTAAAAATTCTGCTGGAAAACCTGCTTCGTCATGAGGATGGCATTGATATCACCCAGGCTGATATTGAAGCGCTTGTGAACTGGGATTCACAGGCAGAGCCTGAAACTGAAATTGCATTTACCCCTTCCAGGGTTGTGCTGCAGGATTTCACCGGTGTACCCGCTATCGTGGATCTGGCTGCCATGCGTGATGCCATGCAACGACTGGACGGTGACCCGGAGCTGATCAACCCACTCTCCCCTGCTGAATTGGTCATTGACCATTCCGTGCAAGTGGATCGATACGGTAGCAATGACGCACTGAAAATGAACAACGAGATAGAGTTTGGGCGTAACCAGGAACGCTACAGTTTTCTGAAGTGGGGGAAAAGCGCGTTTAGTAATTTCAATGTGGTACCGCCCAATACCGGAATTGTCCACCAGGTTAACCTCGAGCACTTGGCGCGGGTAGTGTTTGGGACAGAGCGCAATGGCGAATTAATAGCTTATCCAGATACCGTGGTGGGTACCGATTCCCATACCACCATGATCAATGGTATTGGCGTACTGGGCTGGGGAGTTGGCGGCATTGAAGCTGAAGCCGCCATGCTGGGTCAGGCGATCACGATGCTGATCCCACAGGTAGTGGGTTTCAAATTAACCGGTGCATTGCCTGAAGGTGCAACCACAACCGACCTGTTGTTAACCGTCGTGCAAAATTTGCGCGAACTGGGTGTCGTGGGCAAATTTGTAGAGTTTTTTGGCCCCGGACTTGCCAGTCTGCCACTGGCCGATCGAGCCACTCTGGCCAATATGGCACCTGAATACGGCGCTACCTGTGGCCTGTTCCCCATCGATGAGGAATGCCTGAATTATATGTGTCTGTCGGGCCGCTCCGACGAACAGGTCGCACTGGTTGAAGCCTACGCACGGGCGCAGGGCATGTTCCACACCGCCGGCTCGCCACAGGCGGAATACTCCGCAGTGCTGGAGCTGGATATGTCCACGGTCCTGCCCAGTCTTGCCGGCCCCAAACGGCCGCAGGACAGAATCTTGCTGACCGAAGCCAAACAGGCCTATTTGCGGGACAAAAACGTGTTCACCGTTGACCGTGATGGCACCGGCAGTACCCAAGTGG
>CAYZLS010000125.1:0-5708 GCA_964479355.1 uncultured Wenzhouxiangellaceae bacterium
TTATTATTAAACCACTTACAGGCAGAATGTGCAGAAACTTACTATAATTCAATAGTATGTAGAGTTCTACATAGAGATTATTATAATAACAAAAATATTTTCTGGCGCCCCACTTTGAGCACCGAACACCTGTATGGATCCAGCCCGCACTATACCAGTTATTACCCGCTCAGCCAGGGTATACGCCGCTGCCTGCTACAGGCAATAACAGGCTTTGACCTGAGTAATAGCTTTCAGAACCTGCGCCGTGATATACGCTATCTGGAACGGGCGCTGGCTGAGCAACAGGGGAAAGCGTGGCAAGTCCAACCCAATTATCAACTGCAGGTACTGGGTTCCTTATTCTTTCGCAGCAAAGCTGCCTATCTCGTCTGCCGGATAATCAACGGTGATAATGTACAGGCCCTGGTCATTCCTCTGCTGCAAGACCGAAAACAACGGGTATTTGTCGACACTGCCTTACTGCGCCGCAAGGACGTACGGGTTGTTTTCAGTTTCTCCCGGGCCTATTTCATGGTCGATATGGAAGTGCCTTCTGCTTACGTGAGGTTTCTGCTGTCTATCATGCCCGGTAAGTCACCTATCGACCTATATGCCATGCTGGGTTTGCAAAAGCAGGCCAAAACCCTCTTTTACCGGGAAATGCAAACTCACCTGAGTCACTCACAGGACAATTTCCAGATTGCGCCCGGCGTGCGTGGCATGGTGATGCTGGTGTTTACGCTGCCGTCTTTTCTGTTCGTCTTTAAACTCATCAGGAATCAATTCGGACCACCCAAGACCGCATCTCGAGAAGATGTCCGGCAAAAATACCAATTGGTGAAGTACCACGACCGTGTCGGCAGGCTGGCAGACACATTGGAGTATTCCAACGTGGCCATTGCCCTTGATCGGATCGACCCAGCCCTGCTGGCGGAATTGCGCGCAACTGCAGCCGATTCGATCGAAGTCGTTGGTGAGAACTTGATAATCAAGCACATTTATATTGAACGACGTATGGAACCGCTTGATCAATATCTAAAACAGGCATCCCCATCACACCGCCGGCGCGCAATCAGGGATTTCGGCTTTGCCATCCGGGACCTGGCCGGCGCCAATATTTTCCCCGGCGACATGCTCAAGAAAAACTTTGGCGTTACCCGCAGCAAACGCGTGGTGTTTTATGACTATGACGAGATTTGCTACATCACCGCCTGTAATTTTCGGTACATCCCGCCGGCACGTTGTTACGAGGACGAGCTTGCCGAGACACCCTGGTACTCCATCGGGCGCAACGATGTTTTCCCCGAATCTTTTGCGCCCTTCTTTTTCGCCAATCAGGATGATTTGGCACTTTTTAAGCAAGATCATGCTGAGCTGATGGATGCAGCCTGGTGGAACGGCATCAAAGACACCTTGCTTGCCGGTGATCTGAAGGATGTATTCCCGTATCCTACCAAGTGTCGTTTTTCAGTGAAATACGGCGACCAAATAGCAGTTTAACCTGCTATCGATTTACCTTTTGAGCCAAGGTCATCACAGGCTTCTTGCAAACGCGCCACAATACCTTCCTCTCCCAGACGCAGATATTTTCTCGGATCGTACAGTTTCTTATAGGGTGTACCATCGTCGGGATCGATCTGGTGTTTAAACGCCCGCGCATTTTCTTCTACAAACTGACCAACTGGCTGTGAGAATGCAAATTGGGTATCGGTATCAATATTCATCTTGAAAACACCATAGCCGACTGCTTCGTGAATTTTGGCTTTTTCGGAACCAGAGCCACCGTGAAAAACCAGGTGCAGGGGATTGGGGCCGGTCGCGTGAGTTTGTTGGACTAAGCGCTGTGAATTCTGCAGGATTTCAGGGCGCAGGCTGACGTTACCTGGCTTGTATACGCCATGCACGTTACCAAAAGAAGCCGCCACGGAAAAATGACCGATTGGATTCAGCAATTCATAGGCCTGTAACACGTCTTCGGGCTGGGTATACAACTTCGAGTTGTCCGCTGCTTCCACAAACTCACTGCCAATGCCGTCTTCTTCTCCACCTGTCACACCCAGTTCGATCTCCAGTGACATATCGATTTTCGCCATCCGTTCAAGGATACGCGCGCATTCACCAAGATTGAAATCAATGGGATCGGCAGACAGATCCAGCATATGCGAGCTGTATAACGGCTTACCGTGCTTTTCATAGTAGGCTTCACCCTCATCAAGCATGGCTTCGATCCATGGTATCAGTGCCCGATTGGCATGGTCAGTGTGCATGGCGACACAGATACCATAATGCTCCGCTAGTAGGTGTGCATGCTGTGCGGCAGCGACAGCACCTACCACCTTGGCTTTGAATCCATCGGTAATACCCCGGCCCGCATAAAACTGGGCACCGCTGTTCGACAACTGGATGATGATGTCAGAACTAGCCTGGGCAGCGGCTTCCATCACGGCATTGATCGTGTTGGTCCCGGTTACATTGACAGCAGGCAACGCATAGCCGCCGGATTTGGCAGCTGCAACCAAAGTTGCATAACCCTCACCGGTGACCACGCCCGGTTTAAGTAATTTGTTTGTCATCACGAATCCCTCAGTTAAATATGACATGCATTTTAATCTATAAGTGTTCCTTCAACGTAATAATTACGTTGAAGGAACAGTAACCTCACAACTTACGCCCGATGAAGGCAATGTTATTTTGTAAATAGCCCCATGTTTTGCTGTTGTAGCACATTGCAAAACATTCCTCGAAACCAACCTGCTGCATTGCTTCCAACAAGTCCATGCCAAAATCACGAAAACTCAACACGCCTTCACTTGAGAGTGGGTCACCGTGATAACACGGCTCCATCAAGTGCGTGATGTTGCCATTCTCATCCTGAGTGGCGCGTACCTGGGTTGCATGGGTGAAGCTGAATGGAACACTGAGCACCAATTGACCTGTGGGCGCCAGCACCCGATAAAACTCCCTGAGCGCCTGCTGGTAGTCCGGTACATGTTCCAACACATCAAAACACAACACAAATTCGAAACTTTGCTCAGAAAACGTCAGTTGCGTAACATCTTCATTACGGACATTTTGGTAGTGTGCCTCAACCATGCTTCCCAATGCCGAATCCGGGAAGTACTCACTACCGGTGAGTAATGGAAACCGGCCTGCTAGGTTTTCATGAACCGGCGACAAGGTTTCGGTCAGATAAATGCGATCTTTCTCAGTGGGTTTGCCAATCGCATAAAACACGTGTAGGCAACCACGCCAGCGATTGATCAATCCACATTCCGGACAGGTAAGGGTTTCACGCCAGTTGACCGGCGTGCCATCGGTGGGGACGTGGACCTCGAAGGCGACTTCTTTGGAACAGATGAAACACTGACCATGAAGAATCCCGCCAGGAGTTCGTAGATTTTCTAACTCCGATTGACATTCCAAGAAGCCATCCAGGACGCCTTCAATTTTGTCGGCAGAAAAAAAAGGCGCTGGTATTTCAGACAGCAAATTCTGTCTCATTTTTTACACCGATTTTTGTGAAAACACTGTAAAGCATCAAGTTCAATTTGCATACCTACTCACATTGCGTGTACTGAACGACAGAAATAGAATTTACAATGCCTGATGCCAGCAGCCCAAAATCCCTGGGGACAGGCAGGGATATGCGTGTCCTTGCGCTTGCATTTTTGTCAATCAAATTTGAAAGATCAGGTGACAATTAACGCACGATAAAAAGAGAAATCCAGCACAAATTCGATTCTTTGATTTGCAAATGTGAGCTGGGTGACATGCTAAGGATATTTGCGATTCCTTAGATGTGCCATCATTTGTAACCTGGCATCTTCCATTGACAATTTTTCCTGACACTTAACAGTTGATCCTTCTATAGGAATCTCCAGCATTTTCATACTTTCCAGGTGTAAGCTAAACCCCTGATCACAACTAACCAGGTACAGCTTCCCCATAGAAAACCACGGTGGTTTTAAATTAATCACTGTCCAAAAGCTAAGCCCCCCCCCGGGTATTTCGTTGACCGATTTCGCAGCGTGACTGGCACTAGCGAATATCGGTCGAGTGGCTAGTTGACTGCTGTCAGCTTCCAGAAATGACTGGCCCTCCATCCAGGCCGGAGGCTCTATACCGATTGCATCCAATAATGTCGGTGCGATATCCAGTCGTTGCGTATTGCCGCCTATCTTCCCCTTCCTAGCCTGCCCAGGAAAACGCACCATCATTGGCAAACGGTGCAATGGATCATGTTTGAAACCGTGGTCAGAAGAAATAACAAAAATTGTGGAATCCAATTTGCCAGTTTCTTTAAGTAAATTGTACGTTTCACCTACATAGCGGTCAAAGTCAGTAATGGCGTCGTCATAGCCATCTTCATCCCAATCCGTTTTGTAATTACTTTCGCTTGAATAAATGCGCTCACGGGGCCTAAATCGAGTGCCGTGTGTACCCATCATGTGCACATGCAGAAAAAATGGCTGCCGACCTGAATCGATTAAACGGTGTATTTCAGCCATCTTGGCGTCATCCTGGATATAGCGTTTATCCGGCTTGTTGACCTCCGCCATGGGGTCAAGCATCGATTGGTTTTTCCAAATATGGCCCAACCGTTGCAGCAAGCGCTCGGATATTTTATTCATAAACAATGAGATAGAGTTTAATCCAGGTTTGGATCGAATCAATGAAATCGGCAAGATACTGGTATCGGTGAGTATGCGGAAATTAGCTTCGGCAAAGCCTCCGCGCATATTGAGATCAAACGGATCAGCATAGTGCCGTATGCTGATATCAACATTGTAGTAGCCGAGTTTTTTGAGTAACCCCGGCAAATGCTGATAACTATCTCTACCCCGCAATACGTCAGGTGGATAGATGACCCGTGTGGTGGTGGCATACTTGCCACTCAACAATGAAACAACCGAACCACCGGTGTCAGAAGCGTTGGTAAAATGATTTTCCGCAAGCAGGAACTCATTTTGCACGCTGTCCATAAAGGGGGTGGTTGCTCGCTCGTACCCGTAAACGGACATGTGTTTTGCCCAGATACCGTCACCTGACAAAATCAGGATATTAGGTCTATCCCCGCCTTGATGGACAGTATCGTCGATTTTCTCAGGTGTAGCCAATACCGCCCCCAGCAACACCGGGATACCTGCAAGCAAAATTAACCCGACAGCCACCACCAGAGCATTGCTTCTGTTACCAGCTTTTGGAGCAATCAAAAAACGCTGCAATATTTGGCTTGCATAGACAAATAGAATGATGCTCAGAAGGCGGAACGCCCAGACGCCAGTCGCCTGCGCGTTGCGAATACCCCAACCCATCAGGGTCAACATGAAGTTGTCAATCAACAACAACATCGTGAATGTCATCAATATAGTGGCAGGAAAGAGAATCAACACGGGCACCTGCATTTGGAATCGCGTAAATCTTTTCAACAACCAACCAAAGGCGAAAAACGGTAATGATCCAATCAATAATAAAATGGACATTATCAAGGCAGTGCCGGAAAGTACGCCCACTTTCTCCCAGGAAGAGTACAGATTCATGAATGAGGGTTTGGTAACAAAGAACAACCATTCGAAAAACACCCAGGCCGTTACCACCACGAAAGTAATAATAATTACCCACGCAAACCCCCATAATGACTTACTTTTGACCATTACAAGCGTTAACAGCCCCTAGTGTAGTGTTGCATTCTGTTTGGAACTTAAGTGCCGATTGGCACGCACGAC
>CAYZLS010000126.1:0-951 GCA_964479355.1 uncultured Wenzhouxiangellaceae bacterium
TCTGGCTGGGTTGAGGTGGCGGGTGTGGTTTGGTCTTGCCGGCGTGATGATTGCCGCTGTACCCGTGATTTGGCTGTTCATGAAAGAGTATCAACGAGATCGAATACGCACCTTGTTTGGCCTGGAGGTCGATCCACTGGGTCATGGTTGGAATATAATTCAATCCAAGATTGCTGTGGGCTCAGGCGGCTTGACTGGCAAAGGCTGGTTACACGGTACGCAGTCGAACCTGGAGTTTATCCCCGAGCGCCATACAGATTTCATTTTGGCGGTATTATCCGAAGAATTTGGGCTGGTAGGTGTAATAGGATTGATGTTGCTTTACCTTTTGTTGATAGCTCGGGGTTTACATATTGCCAGTTGTGCTCGCGATACCGGTTCGAGGCTGCTGGCAGGGAGCCTGAGCCTGACACTGTTCGTTTATGTGCTAGTCAATGGCGGCATGGTGTCTGGAGTTTTACCCGTTGTTGGTGTAGCTCTGCCGTTGATCAGTTATGGTGGCACCTCTGTCGTGACGCTGCTGGCCGGCTTTGGTGTGTTGATGTCCATTTATGCTCACAGGAAGTTTATTAGGTAGTTGTTTCGGCATGAAAGCCCCAGGATTAATGAATGTTACGAATAAATAAGGCAATGAGAATACTCACCCTGTTAATGATTGGCTGTGCTGCGGTGTTTGCGGACGATCACCCCGGCATGGACGCATTTGTACAAAGCGCAGTTGAAGAATACGGTTTGTCTGCAGCTGCTGTCAGGGCTTTACTTGGGCAAGCTGAATACAAGCAATCCGTTGTTGATGCCATCAACCGTCCGGCAGAAGGCAAGCCGTGGCATCAGTACCGGCCGATATTCCTGACCAGTAAACGGATCAATGAGGGTGTTGATTTCTGGGTTGAAAATCGTGAACTGATCAGGGCAGCAGCAAAAAAATATGGTGTGGATGAAGAGATTATT
>CAYZLS010000126.1:961-5675 GCA_964479355.1 uncultured Wenzhouxiangellaceae bacterium
TGTGGCCATCATCGGGGTGGAAACGTTTTATGGCCGCATCACCGGCAACTACCGGATCATTGATGCGTTGGTCACGCTGGGTTTTTACTACCCGAAAGGCCTTGCATCGGATCGCTCACCTTTTTTCAGCGCGGAATTAATGCATTATATCCGCCTTGCTGATGAAGAAGCTCTACCGGTTGCAGAAGTCACTGGTTCTTATGCCGGGGCGATGGGGATGGGCCAGTTCATGCCCAGCAGTTACCGTGAATATGCCGTAGATTTCGATCAGGACGGGAGCCGAGATCTGTGGCGGTCGACGGCCGATGTTGTTGGCAGTGTAGCAAATTATTTGCACCGGCATGGCTGGCAATTTAACCAGCCGGTCACTGCCCGTGCCCAGGTATCTGCAGAATCAAAACTTGAGAAAATATCTTCCAGGAGTTATCAACCGACCCTGAGCGTTGCCGAGTGGCATGAGCTGGGTTTCAGAAATTTGGCTGTGTCGCGACGCGGTATGCCGGCGACGGTTCTGAAGCTGGTTGAGAAAGATCACGATACCTATTGGCTGACGTTCAGGAATTTTTATGTCATCACCCGCTATAACCGCAGTCCACGCTATGCGATGGCAGTTTATCAGCTGAGTCAAGAAATCAAGCAAGGCATGGATAATTCCTGATGCAAAAACTGGTTTTTCCAGTTGTTGCTTCGATCGTGTTGTTATTAACGGGATGCGCAGGAGACAAACACAAAGAAGCCGGCAAGCGTGATGGTCCGGAATGCCGTACCCAAAGCTGAACCTCTTGCCCATTACGGAAATCACTCGCCCTATACGGTGCTGGGAAAGACCTATACTGTTTTGCCATCAAGTAAGGGTTATCGGGAGCGTGGGATTGCATCCTGGTATGGCAACAAGTTTCATGGCCGGCGCACCTCCAGTGGCGAGCTATATGACATGTATCTGGCTACCGCAGCACATAAAAGTCTGCCATTGCCGACCTATGCCAAAGTCACCAACCTTGATACTGGCAAAAAGATTATTGTAAAGATCAACGATCGCGGCCCATTTCATGCCGGCCGCATCATTGACCTGTCCTACGCGGCAGCAGTCAAGCTGGGTGTGGATAAAACCGGTACAGCTCAGGTCGAGGTGCGTGCAATTGATGCTAACAAGCAAGGTCGCTCAACGACAAAAACCGCGGGCGGCAGATATTTGCAAGCCGGCGCATTCAAACAACGTAAAACGGCCAAAGAGCTGGCCAAAAAATTGCAGGCTGCAAAGTTAAAATCAGCCACAGTAAAAAAAAGACACGGATTGTATAAAGTATTGCTGGGACCGTATGCTTCAAGTACAAAAATGGAAGCCAGCAGACGCCGTGTGGTTGAACTGGGATATGCGCGCCCACATACAGTTAAGCGCTGATGAATCTTTGAAATGAGCCATGGAAAATAAGCTGACATGAAGAAATTCCTGCTATTAATGTTATTTGCGCTGACACTGCCCGTTAGCACGCTGGCGCAGAGGTCATTGCTGCCAAAGACAGGCATTCCCACGCCCGCAGCTCCCGAACTGGCGGCAAACAGCTATATATTGACCGACTTTAATAGTGGCCATGTGTTGGTTGAGAGTAATCCGGATATGCAGGTTGGGCCTGCCAGCATCACCAAACTGATGACCGGTTATGTCGTATTTGCGGAACTTGCCAGTGGCAATATCAAGTTAGGTGACGCTGTCAACATCAGTGAAAATGCCTGGCGCACCGTTGGCTCACGTATGTTCATCGAGCCGGGTATGGATGTAACAGTTGAGCAGTTGATTAAAGGTATGGTCATTCAGTCCGGTAATGATGCCAGCGTGGCGCTGGCTGAACACTTGGCGGGTACTGAAAAAGCATTTGCTGATCTGATGAATCAATATGCTGAGCAAATGGGACTGACCAACAGCCATTTCATGAATGCTACCGGCCTGCCGCAGGAGGGTCACCACGTGACCGCTCGTGATGTTGCCACCTTGAGTACTGCATTGATCGCTGGTTTTCCGGAGTACTATCGCTGGTATTCTGAAAAGGAATACAGTTTTAACAAAATCCGACAGCACAACCGCAACAACCTGCTGTGGCGTGACCCGGCTGTTGACGGCTTGAAAACTGGTTACACCCAGGCTGCCGGTTATTGTTTGGCGGCCTCGGCCAAACGTGATGGCATGCGCCTGATCAGCGTGGTGCTGGGTTCAGGCTCAGAGTCATCGCGGGTCAGCGAAAGTCAGAGTCTGCTGGGTTATGGTTTCCGCTATTTCGAGACCGTACAGTTGTACAAGGCCGGTCAGGAACTGGCCCTTGGCAAAGTTTGGAAAGGCACCCAGGAACAGATTGCGCTGGGTATTCACGAGGACCTGTTCGTAACCATTCCACGCGGTCGCTATGATGAGCTGGATGCCAAAGTTGAAATGCGACCTGAACTGATCGCTCCATTGACCAAGGGGGAGCAAGTGGGGCAGGTAATGATCCGCCTTGAAAACTTGGAAATCGTTAGTCGGGGCCTGATTGTGCTTGAACCAGTTAGTGAGGCTGGGTTTTTTGGTCGCACGTGGGATGGAATTGGTATGTGGATAGGTGGTTTGTTTGGTGACGACTGAAAGTTCGCCAACATTGCCAGTGCAGGAAGAAACACTACTTGAGTTCCCCTGTCGCTTTCCGGTCAAGGTCATGGGTCGGAACGAAGCTGAATTTGTGCCCTTGATAACCAACATCATCATGAACCATGCTGAGATTTATGAAGATGAAGCTGTCACAACTAATTCCAGTGGCGCAGGAAATTACATTTCAGTCACGCTCACCATCGAGGCTCGTTCAAAAGCCCAACTGGATCGTATCTACGAGGATTTGACCGATTGCAAGCAAGTTTTGGTAGCGCTGTGATGTGTAGGACCGACAAATTTATTCGTCGGGAACAGGGATATTGCACGGGTTCCCGACGGGCAAGCTCGTCGATCCCACAGCTAGCCAGTGCAATATGAATTTGCGCACCAAGCCTACAGCCAACGAGCCATTTTTACAAACCGCCTACCTACAGGTTCGTCGTCTGGGCTTGCTGGATTACGAGCCCGTGTGGCGGGCAATGCAGGACTTTACCGATCAACGTAATGAGGATACCTCAGATGAATTGTGGTTGGTTGAGCACCCGCCAGTTTTTACCCAGGGCCAAGCCGGGCGTGCGGAGCACTTGCTGGACCCCGGTGATATTCCCATAATTCAGGTCGATCGGGGCGGGCAGGTGACATACCACGGCCCGGGTCAGATCGTTGCCTATCCCCTGGTCGATATTCGCAGGTTGGGTATGAATGTGCGCCAATTGGTAACCGGTATCGAACAGGTGATTATTGATGTGTTGTTCAGTTACGCAGTTAACGCCGAACGCTTAGCGGGTGCTCCGGGGGTATATGTAGATAATGCCAAAATTGCTGCGTTGGGGCTGCGGGTACGCAGGGGCAAATCCTTTCACGGCCTTGCATTCAACATCAATATGGATCTCGAACCATTTCAGCGCATCAATCCCTGCGGGTTTGAAGGCCTGGAAGTGACAAACCTGTCCGCATTTGCCGAAGTGCCGTGGTCGGAAATGGAAGACCGGTTGATTACCGGTCTGAGTCGCTTTTTGGGCTACAATGACAGGTTCCGTCAGGCGGCAGGCCGCTCGCACTTACTATTGGATCAGGCAATTGGCGATTGAACAAAACAAAATCCCAATACACATTACTGACCGCCTTAGCGGCCGGAAAAAACCCGGCAGTAAAGAGATAGGTGCGGAGAAACTGGCACGCAATACGGCACGGTTTAACCAGGGGGTACCGGTGCTGCGCAAGCCGCCTTGGATTCGGGTACGGCTGCCTGCGGGTAATGCAGTGGTCGAGCTCAAATCACGCCTGCGTGATAACCATCTGGTAACGGTGTGTGAAGAAGCCTCCTGCCCGAATATTTATGAGTGTTTCAATAAGGGAACCGCCACCTTCATGATTCTGGGTGAAGTGTGTACTCGCAGATGTTCATTTTGTGATGTCGCCCATGGACGGCCTGTACCCCCAGATGAGCATGAGCCCGAAAACCTCGCACGCACCATCCGGGATATGCAACTGCGTTACGTGGTTATCACCTCTGTCGACCGGGATGACCTTCGTGATGGTGGGGCTGAACATTATGCCCGTTGCCTGAATCGAATTCGTGAACTGAGCCCTGCTATCAAACTTGAGATCTTGGTACCCGATTTTCGTGGTAAAGGCCGCATGGAAAGGGTGCTAGAGATACTGGCAGGCGCACTGCCGGATGTGTTTAACCACAACCTGGAAACTGTCAGGCCCCTATATGCAAACGTCAGGCCGGGTGCAGACTATGACTGGTCATTGGAGTTGCTAAAACGCTTTAAATTGCAGCACCCGAATATTCCGACCAAGTCAGGTATCATGCTGGGTCTTGGTGAAACCTGTGAGCAGGTAGAACAGGTATTGAAGGACCTGCGAGCGCATGCTGTGGACATGGTAACGTTAGGGCAATACTTACAACCAACGCCACACCATCATCCGGTATTAAAGTACTGGACCCCGGAAGAATTTGAGTACCTGGCCAGGCTGGGTTATGAACTGGGATTTAACCATGTAGCTTCGGGACCGCTGGTCCGGTCTTCCTACCATGCCGATTTGATGGCAAAAGAGTCGGGCCTAGTCACCTGAATTGTTTGTTAT
>CAYZLS010000127.1:0-3202 GCA_964479355.1 uncultured Wenzhouxiangellaceae bacterium
GTCATCCAGTGAAATGATGGAGCCTTCCAGTGAGTAGGGCAAGCTCTTTGCATCACCATTTTGCAGCGTATTGAGCAATTGCCGGCTGGAGCTGTTTTCTGCAATTACCAGGATCCGAATTTCCGTGCCGTTGGGGGCAATGCTGGTATCAGCCGGACCATTATAGCTAAACAGGTCAGTGCCCTTAACTGTCAGACTCAAATTGATGTGCTCGACATCAAGGGCCACACCGTTGAGATTACGCAGGCTCAATTGCAAACTGATTGAGTTATTTGCGTGGTTGAGTTCATTCATGCGCACGACAGGTGCTTCGCCCCGTATGAGTTTGGTGCCGCAGGCGGCGAGAAACATGACCAGCAATAAAAACAGGCTCGTTCTCAGTGGTTGTTTATATGTCATGGGTATTTGCTTCATCGTAAAGGTGACATCTTACGCAATGTGGCCCCGGTGTGTGTTGGTTTTTGTGTTCAATCACATACATTGCAGACTCAGACTGCCCACACACCGGCATGAGATCGCCACACGTCGCGGTATACACACAAGCTGATGGTGTGCCAGAAGTTGCTATTGGGGCCGGACGAAATTGCTGTAAATCAGGTACTGCAAGGCTCGGCGTAGCAGGGTCTGCCAACAGACCCTATCTGTATCAGAATGTGAAGCTTATCTCAGTGCGACAGTGTGGGCCAATCTGGTGAGACGGGCAGGCTCGTTGGTCCCACAGGCCCGTCAGTCTTCAGGTTCATCCTCGAGGTAGAGATCGTAGTCTTCTAATGGCGGATCACCGTCATATATTTTGTAGTGTCGGTTTTGCAACCAGACATCGCGCATTAGCACGTAGGAGTCATAGGCTTGCTCCAACTCTGCATCCTGATCAAGAAGACGGGCTCTTTGATCCACGCCACGAAATACGATGGGCCACCATTGGTTTTGCTCGCGAGCGTATACCCCCACTGGATGATAAAAACTGTCAGCAGATAGACCGACGCCATCCCGGAGTGTTGATGGGCCAAAAAATGGCAGCATCAGGTAGCGGCTGTTTTGATAACCCCAGGTTGCTAGTGTCTGACCGATATCTTCATCATAAAATGCCATATCCATTTTGCTGGCAACATCAAAAAACCCCGCCAGACCAATGGTTGAATTGACCAGGAAACGCCCAAGAGTGGTACCACTTTGCCTGAATTTCCCCTGTAAAATCTGATTGACGAAAGTAACCGGTGCGCCCAAGTTTCTGAAAAAGTTTCTCACACCGTTTTGCACCGGGTCAGGCAAAATGGTGTCGTAGGCAACCGCAACCGGTCGCACCAGTTTGTCCACGCCTTTATTAAAACTGTACACCTTGCGATTAAAGCCTTCCCAGGGATCTTTTTCCGGGTCCGTATGCCGGTTTTGTGTGCCTGCACACGCTGTCAGCAGCAGGCTGCAGAGCAGGGCGAGACACAGTTGAGCTTTGTGTTGCATGTTAATCAGTCAGTTCTAGATCACCCTGGGCTAACCGGGTGATGACACTGTCGATACCCTTGGCCATTACTTCAGGCATGATCTGGTTACGATAGGTGGTTACATAGGATATACCCTCTACAATTACATCAAAAGCTTTCCATCCATCCGGGGTTTTATGAAAAGCATAGTCAATGGGTGCGAACCCACCTGAGGGCAATTTAATCCGGGTGCGCACGCGGGTGAACTTGTCGTTGAGTTGTCCCTTAAGAGGCAACACCTGTAATTGTTGGCTACTGCGGAACTCAAGCAACCCCTTGGCATAGCGACTGACCAGCAATTCGCTCATGGTGTTGGCGAATTCATCTATTTTTTCTTTTTCGATTCCACGCCCCGCTCGACCCAGGATTAGCCGGGCAGAATAGCGGGTATCGATCAGTGGCATCAGATCTGTCCGTACCAGCGCCTCCAATTCCACTGGATTGGCCGTGTACTCTTCCAGGTTCTTATTGACTTCGCTAAAAATATGGCTTGCAGTGCTTTCCAGCAATGTGCTGGGATCGTCTTTGTCTATTTGGGCATAGAGCCCAGAGCTGCACATTAACGCTGCAACCAACAGCAGTTTTCTGGCATGACAGCTCATCCATCGGTCTCCTTGCTGGTATTGAATAAATACTTACTGATCAGTGTTTCCAGGATAACGGCTGATTGGGTTAGCAGGATCTGATCTCCATCCGACAGAGCCTCCAGGGCACCGCCTGGCTCCAGCCCGATATAACGATCGCCCAGAATACCACTGGTCAAAATTGAAGCGCTAGTATCGGTGGGAATATCGGAAAAGCGCCGGTCAATGTGTATTTCAACGATCGCTTCAAAAGTCACTGGATCCAGTGAAATTTGTTTGATAAGCCCGACTGTAACACCGCCGATCTTAACCGGTGCGCGTATCTTCAGATTGCCGACATTCGTAAATCGGGCGGTTACACTGAAAGTGTCGTTACCGACTTGCACCCCATAGTCAGTTGCCTCGGTGGCCAGCCAAAACAGAGCTGCAATACCCATCATTAGGAAAATCCCGGAAGATAGTTCTACCTTGTAATTTGCACGCATGCTAACTCCTGCCAAAACATAAAGACTTCAGATCAGAAACGACGTCATAAAGAAGTCAAAAATAAGTACCATCACAGAACTCAATACCACCGTCCGGGTGGTTGCGGTTCCAACGCCTTCACTAGTGGGTTTCGCGTAGTAACCGAAGTACACCGCAATCAGGCTGACCAGCCCACCAAATACTATGCTCTTCCAGACTCCGCCCATAAAGTCTTTGTCGAACAAAATGCCCGCCTGCAATTTGCTCCAGAAAATCCCGGCATCCATTCCCCAGACGCCGATGGCAAATACAACCGCCCCCAGAATAGCAAAAGCATTAAACATGGCGGTGAGCAAAGGCAAAGACAAAAATCCAGCTAGGAAGCGGGGCAATGCAATTCGTTGGATTGGATCAATAGCCATTAATTGCATTGCATCAATCTGGCTGGTAGCTTTCATCAGGCCGATTTCGGCAGCTACCGAAGTGCCGGCACGACCGGCAAACAGCAAGGCGGTCAAGACAGGGCCCAGTTCCCGAAAAAGTGATTTACCGACTAGCAGGCTGACTTGCTCAGAGGCACCAAATTGCTGAAGTGCATTGATCGCCTGTAGTGTGAGCACCATGCCGACAAAAAAACCACAGATCATGATAATGACCAGTGAACGCGCACCA
>CAYZLS010000127.1:3212-5660 GCA_964479355.1 uncultured Wenzhouxiangellaceae bacterium
ATTGTCGCCAGGCGAACGTCGTTCGCCTCAAGGTGGCCGCAGGCCACCCAACATGCGGAACAGAAAAAGTCCGCAATGGCCCATTTCGGCAATGGTGTTTAGCGGCTTTAATTTTTGCGTTTTATCAGCTTGCATGATCAGGGTGACTGGGTGGCTGCATTGTCAGCTTCTTGTTGATAGTTGAAGGCTATCGGCCCTTCGACCAGGCCGTTCATGAACTGGTCCACGGCCTTATCATCACTGTGGCTCAGTGTCTGCGGCGTTCCTTCTGCAATTAGTTTTGAGGCAGCAAGAATAAAACAGTAGTCCACCAGTTTTTTCATTTGGACTACGTTGTGGGTAACGATGACGCTGGTCAGCCCTAGCCGTTCGTTGGTTGAACGAATCAGGCGGCTTATAGTGGACATGGCAATTGGATCCAGACCGGTCATAGGCTCGTCGAACAGTACGATTTCCGGGTTCATGATGATTGCACGCGCCAGCGCGACACGTCGCGCCATACCGCCGGATAAGCTGTGTGGCATCATGTCTTGTGTGCCATCAAGGCCCACCGAGCTTAATTTTTCCCTGACCCGTTGCTCAATATCCTTTTCTGCCAGATCAGTATGTTCCCGCAGTGGTGTGGCAACATTTTCAAATACGGTCAGATCAGTGAATAAAGCGCCATTTTGCAGCAATACACCAACGCCTTTACGAAACTTGTAAAGCTCACGGCGTGACATGGTAGAAATCCGTTCTCCATTGACCTCTATGGTGCCTTCGTTGGGTTGTAGCTGTCCGGTAATCAGGCGCAGGATGGTTGTTTTCCCAACGCCGCTAGGGCCCATAATGGCCACGATACTGCCACGTTTGATTTCCATACTGACATCATCCAGTATGATTTTTCCATCGCGATGGTATGCCAGTTTGTCAATGCAAATAATTGAATCCTTCATTTATCTCCTGTAATCGCCTTGGCGTATCGCCGATTAACTATCATGCAATTGACCGCCAGCGGATTGCTTATATTGCAAATGTATGGGGTGATTGTAGTATGAATTGGATTCTGCGAACAAAAAAACGAGGGAGGCTTGCGCCTCCCTCGTCGTGAAAGTGTAGGAACTCCACTTATGGTGGACTGCAGATCCTCCTAGGCCTTTCCAACTTCGTCCAGTTCCGATCTGTTCCGCCCTTCGGTTTCTGGTCGCGGGTCTTCCTCCCGCTTTTATTTATCGACGCATTTCGCGTCTATCTCAAGGAACCGCGTATCCCTCTCGAGCCACCCTTATGGTACGACCGCTTCTTTCGGCAGAACCCGGCCCGGGTGACGCGCCCTGTACCACTTGGGCGCTGTCCGTTTTCCTCTACCCTCTCTATCTTCAGGCGGGTCGGCCTTCTGGTAGACCCGTTCTCCGTTCGAATTCAGTCTTTCGACCTCCTCCGTCCTTCCTTCGACTCCAACCTTTCAGTTGGCGGGTTTCGTGTAACGGGGGATCTAAACTACCCCCGAAAAGTGCGCTTGTCAAAGCCTGAAAATAAGTAGTTAGATTAGTTTTCTCAACGAGCATCTGAGTAAGAAATCACAAGTTTATGAATAGAAAAACATCTTAAAAAAAAAAGTGTTTTTTTGTTTGCGACAAAGCGAGTAACATTGCTCAAAAATAGAACGAAATATTTTGTGGGTTAAAAAAACCCGAAACAAAAGTTCCGGGTTTGGCTACAAGGAAAAAAATTTAAATCATCTCAACCAGAAGATACAAAACCGCAGTGAGCACAAAGCCATTGCCAATGACACCTTTGACCGAAGTAATCGGCCCGGTTTTACCCACTACACCGTTCAGTGTCAGCACGGCGATCAAGCCGAAAACTGCAACCAGCGACGCAGTACTTGCCCGGTACACCGAGTTCTGGATTTGCAGCAGGTGGATGGAAGAAGCCATAAAGAACAGCATTGGAATGGAGAACAAAGTATTAGTACGTGAAGCCAGGCCGGCTTTGGCCAATGCAGTTGCAGCGCCCGGTAGCGCTTCGCCTCCAGCTGCAAGCTGCTTGGCCGAGGCAATAACGATCTTCTGATTGGGCCAGATGATTAACCACACATTCAAGAACATGATGGTCCCCATAACTGCGCCAATCATGATGCCCATACCACTTAAGTGTTTGAGATAAATCAAAAAAGCGCCGCTTAAAAAAGTGAACATCGCTGCCCAGCGAAACCACCACAGCGCGTCGGGCACCAGTTTCTGGATGACGTCTCCTTTGGCGCCGCCGTCGGCGGTTTTAAAATACTCCCCTTGGACGAAATTGAAGTAATACAGCAGCCCTATCCAGGTTACGCTGGTCAATAAGTGTACCCAGCGCAGTAGAAAGGCCAGAGAATTTTCGTTTAACAATGCAAGTTCCACGTTCGAACCCTCCCTCATTGAGTTTATTGTGATGGATGTGATGGTGGTTAAACCGCCTCGTATA
>CAYZLS010000128.1:0-5650 GCA_964479355.1 uncultured Wenzhouxiangellaceae bacterium
TAAATGCTCAGCCCAGTTCCCACCACTGGTCTTGACTACCTCCAACTCTGCATTATTCGCGCTTACCACGCCGCCGATACCTCGGTACATGGTTGCCAAATCTGCTGCTGGAGATTCACCTGCTTCTTCTTTGGCCTCTATATCAGCGGAGAAATCCTGCACTTTTTCCGCATATTCGGCATGAATTGCACGGGTTTTTTGGAGTACTTTGGCATATGCCACCACCTGGGGTTCTGTCAACTTAGAATCATCTGGTGGTGTATAGGAGTCTTCTTTAGCGGCTTCCATCAGACGACCCTGACGTTCAAATTCACCCAATACCCCTGCACCGGTCAAGGCCCCGGAAGTTGGCATTTGATTGCTAAATCCTCCACGTGGCAGGCTGCTGCTAAGGGAGTTGGTGCCGATGATGCTGCCAACAATCATATTCAGTACCACGATAGCAACCAGGGAAACAATGAAATGCACCAAACGTTTATCTACGGGCACTTCCAGCGCCAACGGCATGATTTTGTACATAAAAACCAGCGTGGTGATGCCACCGGCCATGATGATCAGGAAACTATAGCCGGGTACCAGTGCTCCGGCGACTCCCGCGACCCAGGCGGGGATAGCAGCTAGGCTCACTGCGGCAAATGCCCGCGAAAAGTTGCTCTTGCCTTTGAACATGCCAGCCAGGGTGCTGAACGTGAAAACCGCGATAATGATACCTACGCAGGCTAATATCAGACCCCAGAACAGCGCTGCAAAGAAATTGCTGTAGTAACCAAGGTAGGAAAAACCACCGGTTATTCTGGTGAAAATAACACTGAGTACAACATTGGCGATAATTAATGGTCCGGTAAGCACCGTGGCTGTTTGCTGCCAGTCAGGATTGGTTTCCAGATATTCCTTCCAGGTTGCCTGGTGGTCAATCAGCCCACCCTTGACCAGCGATAATGTTTTTGCAAAGTCGAATTTCATGATCTCTATCCTGATAAGCCAATGAACCTATTTACTATAACAAAAATAGCCTCAGCTTAGATCAGGCGGGTCCTTTTGAAGGATGAAGTGACCTGCATTGATCATGCGGGTGGTGCCGGTACGTCCCCCAGGCTGGGGTTCTTGAATTTAGCATTATTGATCCGAAGGTTTCCGCGCCATAGCAGCAGCATTACCTGTATAGGTTCCCGGAGTCAGATCCAGCAGATCCTGTTTGGCTGCCTCCGGAATATCCAGCGCAGCAATGAATTCAGCCAGCACCTCA
Source organism: uncultured Wenzhouxiangellaceae bacterium (assembly GCA_964479355.1). Classification (GTDB taxonomy): domain Bacteria; phylum Pseudomonadota; class Gammaproteobacteria; order Xanthomonadales; family SZUA-36; genus SZUA-36. Next base: position 1,247 of record CAYZLS010000128.1, read on the forward strand.
GCACTGATTGATTTACCCCGCGTGAGCTCTTTGAGTCTTTCGTAAGGGTTCTCGATCCCGTATAAACGCATGACCGTCTGGATAGGTTCTGCCAATACTTGCCAGTTAAGATCGAGATCCCGGGCTAGGCTCTGCTGATTAACCTGTAATTTATCCATGCCCTTGAGTAAAGAGCTATAGGCAATGACACAGTGCCCGGCGGCAGCGCCGATACTGCGTAAGACGGTGGAATCGCTCAAATCCCGTTGCCAACGCGACACCGGGAGTTTATCCGCCAGGTGTCCGAGCAGGGCATTGGCCAGGCCTAGGTTGCCTTCTGCATTTTCAAAATCGATCGGGTTGACTTTATGGGGCATCGTCGATGAGCCAATTTCACCTGCTATGGTTTTCTGGCTGAAATAACCAATGGATATATAGGCCCAGATATCCCGACAAAGATCAATCAGGATGGTGTTGTAGCGTTGCAGGATGTGGAAGTACTCAGCCAGCCAGTCGTGCGGCTCAATCTGTGTTGTCCACGGGTTCCAGTCGAGGCCCAGTGAGCTAACGAACTGTTGTGCGAAATGTGACCAGTCCACTGCCGGGCAGGCGCTCATATGGGCATTGAAATTGCCAACTGCGCCGTTGATTTTGCCGAGCAGAACTTGAGCTTTTAACTGCTTTGACTGACGCTCTAGCCGGGCTACCACGTTGCCAAACTCCTTACCCAGCGTGGTCGGTGAGGCGGCTTGGCCATGGGTACGTGAGAGCATGGGCAGATCGGCAAACTCAATCTGCATGCTGTGCAGCACGCTTTGGATGTCGGCAAACACCGGTAACAAAATCTGCTCACGGGCGCTGCGCAGCATTAGAGCATAAGCGAGGTTGTTGATATCTTCAGAGGTGCAGGCAAAGTGAATAAATTCAGCTGACTTTTGCAATTCATCATGTGTTTCAAAGCGCTCTTTGAGGTAGTACTCCACTGCCTTTACATCATGATTGGTGGTTGCTTCTATGGCTTTGATGCGGGCGGAGTCCTCAAGTCCAAAATCGTTTTCAAGCTTCTTAAGAAAGTCGTTGGCTGCCGCTTACTTGCGGGATATCATCACATTCAGACAGGGCCTTAAACCAACGAATCTCGATAATTGTCCGGCAACGGATCAGGCCATGTTCGCTGAAAATATTGCGCAAACTAGCTGTGCGCGTTGCGTAACGTCCGTCAACAGATGAAATGGCAGTGAGTGGTGAAAGCTGCATGTTTTATGAACTCTTTTCATTAACTCTTGCTGGGTCGGGGCATTATACCCCCGATTTGCCTATAAAAGATCGCCAGGGTGTTTCCGGTGAGGGTGGGCGTGGGCGTATAATAGTCTTTGGTTTTTCATCAGGAATTTTATCTGGAGTTTTAAGCATGAGCGAGACCCGTACTGAACGCGATACCATGGGTGAATTGCAGGTGCCTGTGGATGCTTTGTGGGGCGCACAGACCCAGCGCGCAGTTAATAATTTTCCGATCAGTGGGATTGGGATGCCTGCCGGGCTTATTCACGCACTCGGTTTGATAAAATCGGCTGCTGCCAGCGTGAATCGGGATCTTGGGCTTCTCGATGCTGAAATTGCGGAGGCCATCATGGCGGCGGCAGCAAAAGTTTCTGCAGGTGCAGTCGATGCCCAGTTTCCGATCGACATATTCCAGACCGGTTCCGGTACCAGCAGCAATATGAATGCCAACGAGGTTATTGCACACCTGGCAGCGCAACAAGGCGCTGTCGTGCATCCTAATGATCACGTCAACATGGGGCAAAGTTCCAACGATGTAATTCCAACTGCGATTCAGGTCAGCGCTTGCCTTGGTGCTTCTGGTTCGCTGCTACCGGCACTGCGGCATTTGCAACAGGTGCTGGATGAAAAAGCGGCTACTTTGACCGACGTTGCCAAAACCGGGAGGACACACCTGATGGATGCCATGCCGGTGACCTTTGGGCAGGAACTGGCGTGCTGGTCACAGCAGATTCAATCAAATATCGAACGCATTGAAAGCGCCTTACAGCGTACCAGGCAACTGCCACAAGGGGGTAGTGCGGTTGGTACAGGTATCAATGTACACCCTGAGTTTGGTCCACGAATTGCAGCGTCATTAACGGATTCCACCGGGTTTGATTTCGCTTCAGCAACTAATTATTTTGAAGGCATCAGTTCACAGGATGCGGCGGTGGAGTTATCTGGGCAGCTCAAGACAACAGCCTGCAGCCTGATGAAAATTGCCAATGATCTGCGTTTGATGAATTCCGGTCCGCTAGCCGGCATTGCTGATATCGCGTTACCGGCATTGCAACCTGGGTCTTCAATCATGCCCGGGAAAGTCAATCCGGTCATACCTGAGGCCGTATGTATGGTTTGTGCTCAGGTCATCGGTAATGATGTAAGCATCACGGTGGGTGGTCAGTCTGGTAATTTTCAGCTCAACGTGATGTTACCAATGATCGCGCATAACCTGTTGCAAAGTATAGAAATTCTGGCTAACTCCAGTCGTTTGCTGGCAGATTCTGTAATCAAGGACTTTAGCGTAAACACCGAGGCTGTCAATGCGGCACTGGAGCGCAACCCGATTCTGGTGACGGCGTTGAATCCGGTTATCGGTTATGAAACAGGTGCAGTGACTGCCAAGCAGGCTTACAAGGAAGGCCGCCCGATACGGGAGGTGGTTAAAGAGATCACCGGACTTACAGATGCAGAACTTGAGCGTTTGCTGGATCCACTTGAACTCACCAAAGGTGGCATCAAGGGCTGAAGTGTTGTTATGCGGATGGTGGTAGTCGGCCGCTGACCACGGCATTTCAACCCCCTGACCTGCAGACCGTCAGCGTCCGGTGTGAGCAGCAGGCGCAATGCGGCAGGTGATGAGGTGGTGGCAGCTTTGCTGCGGCGGAATATAAAGGCTGTTTTTCGGCTTTGCTTTGCCGCCAGTTGAAAGCGCCGCAACTCACTGAAAGGTAGGCTGTCGGGCCAGACCACTACGGCCCCGCCCGGGATGCCACGCAAAACCTGTTCACAAACCACAATGATTCATCCCGGTTTCGACTGCGAACCAGCAGTAGTTTGTCCAGATCTTTCAGTCATGGTTGACACTCGCAAGACTCAGGATACTATTTCGAATCAGTATAGAGCCAAACAGGGTTGGAGAACCATTTTCAATCGCACCCAATCGATTGGAATATCCACTGTTGTGCCACGGTCTGTTAATGCTTAAAGTGTGATTGAAATGCGTAATAAGGTAAGTAAATGCACCGCTCTAATCCTGCCGGGTGGTGGTGCTCGGGGGGCGTACCAGGCTGGTGTCCTGAAGGCAATTTATGAATTGCAAAGTAATGAGCAAAACCCGTTCCCGGTAATTTGTGGCACTTCAGTGGGGGCAATCAATGCGGCCGTAGTAGCCAGCCATGCTCATGAGTTTCGAGTCGGGATTGAACGGCTCGAACGTTTTTGGCGAGATATGTGCTGCGAACTTGTTTACCGCACGGACGCGTGGACTGTGCTTAAATCCGGGCTACGTTTTGCGTCCACCTTGTTATCAGGTGGCTTGATTCACAGTAATCCTAGGGCGTTTTTAGAAAACCAGCCCTTGCGGCAGTTTTTGCAACAAACGCTGCAGCTCGAAGGTATTGAAACGGCCCTGAAAGATGGCGCATTGCATGGTGTGGCGATCACTGCTTCGGGGTACAGTTGTGCCAGCGCAATCAGTTTTTTTCAGGCACAGCCAGAGATCAAAACCTGGCAACGGGCGCGTCGCAAAGGTCAGGTAGCTGAAATCAGTGTAGCCCACTTGATGGCATCAGCGGCGTTGCCCATCATTTTTCCAGCCGAACGTATTGGTTATGAATATTTTGGTGATGGTGGTATGCGAACGGTGGCACCTTTAAGTCCGGCGATCCACCTGGGCGCGAACCGGTTACTGGTCATCGGGACACGTGATGAGAAGCTTGACCACTCGCCTCAGACGCCGAGCAGCTATCCTTCAGTGGGTGAAATCGGTGGCTACCTGATGGATACCATTTTTATGGACACCCTCAATGCAGATCTGGCACGAATGAGGCGTATTAACCACACTTTAAAGCTGGTTCCGGCTGCTCAGAGACAACAAGCCGGCTTGATCAACATTGAAAGTCTGGTGATAAAACCCAGCCGGGATTTGCGTCATGTGACCCAGGCGCATGTACATGAAATACCACGTAGTGTGCAGATGATGTTACGGACACTGGGCGGTTGGGGCCAGGACTGGCGTATGGCCAGTTACCTTCTGTTTGAATCGGCCTATTGCAGTGAATTAATCGATCTTGGTTATGCTGACGGCATGGCTGCTGAACGGGAGATCAATGCGTTTTTAAAGGACTGATGAAGTCCTCCGAAGGAAAATCATCCACGGCG
>CAYZLS010000129.1:0-5586 GCA_964479355.1 uncultured Wenzhouxiangellaceae bacterium
AGGGAAGACCGGCCTCAACATCCTCAATCTGATCCCGCACACCCTCGGCACCCTTTGACCATTAGCTCATATTCGACACCGTTTTTCTTCATGGCTTTTTCCATCAATTTTGCATGGCCCATAACCACACGAGGATCGCGACGGCCGTATGCCATAAATACGGGCACCTTGATCTTGTCGGCATGATTCGACGGTGACCATTCTTCGAGGAACTCGCGATGGTCAAAGGTGACGAGGGTCATGGCTATCGTAAGCAGGAAAATAGATACGACTTTTATGGTCGCATGGAATCCTTCCTGGCAGAAAATCTCAATCCATGACTCGCATTTAATAACAGCGGGGCAGTTTTCAAAAAACTGCGTTATAGTCCTCTAACCGCGGCTGGCAATCGCCGGCCACGGTTTTTTAGGCATCAGAAAGAGGGCAGGTATGACTGCACATCAACTGGATCGTAGCGGGGTTAGCGCAGCCCTGGCCGCTTTTATCTTTTGGGGATTGGTGCCGATTTACTACAAAGCGTTGCAATCGGTTGCTGCCTGGGAAGTGCTAGCCCAGCGAATTATCTGGGCCGTGCCGGTACTGCTGCTGTTTCTGGCCATCCGTGATGGTAAGGCGCTATTAATCAAGCTCAGACTGCCAATGGCAAGTATTGCCTGGCTGGTCCTTTCGGGACTGATGATTTCAATCAACTGGCTGGTGTTCGTCTGGGCCATTGCGCACGAGCATGTGCTCGATACCAGTCTGGGCTACTTCGGCACACCGGTGGTCAATGTGTTACTGAGTTATATGTTTTTGCAGGAACGTCTGACCAAAATACAAACCGCAGCGGTGGTTGTGGCTGCTGCCGGGACCGTTTATCTGGCCTGGTACCTGGGTAGTCCTCCCTGGATTGCGATCACGTTGGCCACCACCTTTGGGTTTTACGGTCTGCTGCGCAAACGCCTGAGCGTGGGGCCAATGACCGGTTTATTGTGGGAAACGTTGTTAATGTTATTGCCGGCACTGGCCTATGTGCTGTGGCTAACGACCCAGACCCGGCTGCAGTTTTTGCACATCTCCACTAATATTGATCTGTTACTGATCGGTTCAGGCCTTGCCACGGTACTGCCCCTGATCTGGTTCAACATGGCAGCCCAGAAACTGCCTTTGAGCATCCTAGGCTTTTTCCAATACATTGCACCGAGCATGAGTTTTTTGGTGGCAGTGCACCTGTATGGCGAGGCTTTCACGGCGGGCCATGCGGTGGCATTCGGTTGTATCTGGCTGGCGCTGATACTGGTTTCAATTGAACCGTTTCGGCGTGCGCGAAGGCGTCTGCGTGGCTAATATATTACTCATTCATGGCCTGTGGAACCGGGGCTGGTCGATGGCAGCCATGGCTAGGCGTCTGCGCAGCAGGGGGCACAGGGTGATGGTGTTTAGCTATCCAACCCGGAGCAACAGTCTGGAAGGCCATGCGGATGAATTGCATGCCTTTATCAGCAAAGCAGAATTGCACGAGTTGCACTTGATTGGGCATAGTATGGGAGGGCTGGTTATTCTCAACATGCTCAGCCGCTTCACGGATGTACCGTCCGGACGAATCGTATTGATGGGTACTCCGGTAGGGGGTAGTGGGGTTGTCAAACGGCTGGAAAAACTGCCGGGGCAGAATCTCTTATTCGGCCAGGTCAGGGATCACTTGCTGCAAGGGTTCGCGCACACACCGACAGACCATGAGACCGGTATGATTCGTGGTACGCGGGCACTCGGACTTGGACGTATGACGGGCAACCACGGTGAATCCAATGACGGCAGTGTTGCCATCAGCGAAACTCAGCTTGACGGACTTACCGACAGCATTAAATTGCCGGTGGCACATTCTGAAATGCTGATCTCACTGGCGGTGCTGGACCAAGCCGAGCAGTTTGTGCTGCAGGGGCACTTCAATCACGCTGGCTGAGTGCTTTGTCCCCGGTTTGGCAGGGTTTCGTGATAAAATTAAACTTGTAATTTTTCAGGACATGGGTTTTATGGCGGGTCATTCCAAATGGGCAAATATCCAGCACCGCAAAAAAGCGGTTGATACCAAGCGTGGCAAGATATTCACTCGCATCAACCGCGAGCTCAGCGTGGCGGCGCGGAGCGGCGGCGGGGATCCAGATTCAAATCCCGGCTTGCGTTTGGCAATTGAAAAAGCCAATGCGGCCAACATGCCCAAGGACAATATTGAGCGAGCTATCAAAAAGGCCACCGGCGATCTCGAGGGGGTTGGCTACGAAGAACTCAAATACGAAGGCTACGCGCCCGGTGGAGTGGCGGTCATGGTGGAGTGCCTGACCGATAACCGCAACCGGACAGTGGCTGAAGTACGTCATGCATTTACCAAGTATGGCGGTAACCTGGGAACTGACGGCTCGGTGGACTATCTGTTTTCCAAGCTGGGCGTGTTGAATTTTGCACCGGGTACATCCGAGGAGGAGGTCCTAGAGGCGGCGCTGGACGCCGGGGCCGATGATGTTGTCAGCGAAGCTGATGGCTCCATTGAAGTTATTGTTAGCCCCGAAGATTACAGCGCGGTAGTAGCGGCTATGAAAACGGCCGGCCTGACACCGGAGAATACAGAACTCACCATGCGGGCCAGTGTTGAAGTTGAACTGGATGTTGAAACCGGTGAGAAAGTCTTGCGTTTTCTCGACGCGCTTGAAGAACTTGATGACACGCAAGACGTGTACTCCAATGCGGATATTCCCGCAGAGGCATACCACTGAAAAACACACGCATACTTGGGGTTGATCCTGGTTCACGCATAACTGGTGTGGGTGTCATCGAGATCGACGGTGACCGTACCCGAGCGGTGTATTACGGGGTTATCAAAGCAGGCGATGGTGATTTTCCCGAACGCCTCGGCATCATTTTTTCGGAATTACAGGAGTTGATCAAACAGTACCAACCGGATCAGGCTGCCATCGAAACTGTTTTCGTTGCCCATAATGCTGCCTCGGCCATCAAGCTTGGGCAAGCTCGTGGTGCCGCCGTCTGCGCTGCAATTTCATGCGCAGTGCCGGTGGCAGAATACAGCCCCAGTTCGATCAAGCAGGCCATTGTGGGGCGGGGTGGGGCCAATAAAGCGCAAGTCCAGCATATGGTGGGCATCTTGCTGGGGATTAAAAAACCGATTCAAAATGATGCAGCCGATGCCCTGGCTGCAGCACTGTGCCACCAACACACGGCGCACACGCTGGCCCGAATGGCGAAGCGGGAGTCACAGCCTCCGCTGACTAAGCGAACTGGGGTTGAATTAAAATGATCACTCGCCTGGCAGGCACATTGCTGGACAAAAACGCACCCCACCTCGTGATCGACATTAACGGTGTTGGTTATGAAGTCGAAGCGCCGTTGGGTGTGTTTGCCGACCTGCCGGAAACCGGCCAGCAGGCAGCGATTGTTATACACCACCATTTTTCCCAGGATAGCCAGACTTTATATGGCTTTGGCTCATGGGATGAGCGTGAGTTATTTCGCAAACTGTTAAAGATCAGCGGTATCGGGGCCAAATTGGCATTGGCAATATTATCCGGTGCCAGCGGCGAGGAACTAATCCATTTTGTCACCAATGGTGATGTTGCTTCTTTAACCCGCATACCGGGTATCGGCAAAAAAACTGCCGAGCGTATCGTGATGGAATTACGTGACAAGCTGACAGGGCTTGCCATCGGCAGCACAGGGCTTGCAATAGCAAGCGGCGCGCCAGCAGCTACAGATCCAGCCTCTGAAGCCTCCCATGCACTGGCGTCTCTGGGATATAAGCCGGCAGAAGTGAGTCGTATGATCAGTGCCGTGGCAGAAACCGGCATGGATGCCGAGACGATCATACGTAAGGCATTGCAAACCCGGGTAAAACCACATGAATGACTCGACAGAACGGCTAGTAACCCCGTTGGACGATCCCGCTGACCGGGCAATGGAAGTCAGCCTGCGGCCAAGAACTCTGCAGGAATACATTGGCCAAGAGGCGATGCGTGAAAAACTACAGATTTTCCTTGAAGCTGCCAGGCGCCGCCAAGAGGCGCTGGACCACGTATTGATTTTTGGACCACCGGGCCTCGGCAAGACCACACTGGCCCATGTAATCGCCCATGAAATGGGCGTTAATCTGCGCCAGACCTCTGGCCCGGTACTTGAACGCGCGGGTGATCTGGCTGCTTTGCTGACCAACCTGCAAGATGGTGACGTTTTGTTTGTGGATGAGGTACACCGCCTGTCGCCGGTGGTCGAAGAAGTGTTATATCCGGCATTGGAAGACTTTCAGATCGATATCATGATTGGTGAAGGGCCGGCAGCACGCTCTATCAAGCTGGATTTGCCACATTTCACGCTGGTTGGCGCTACGACCCGTGCAGGTTTGTTGACCTCACCGTTACGCGACCGTTTCGGTATTGTTGAGCGCCTTGAATTTTATAGTCCCGAGGAATTGCAACAAATTGTGACCCGCTCAGCTGGTATTTTAAATATTCCTTGTGATACTGAAGGCTCAATGGGTATTGCCGCGCGCTCGCGTGGTACACCACGGATTGCCAATCGTTTGTTGCGCCGGGTGCGTGATTTTGCTGAAGTTAAAGGTGATGGCCACATCAATGCGGCTATCGCTTTGGGTGCCATGGACATGCTACAAGTTGACGAGTGTGGTTTCGACACCATGGATCGGCGCTTACTGAAACTGATTATCGATAATTTTGATGGCGGACCGGTAGGGATTGAAAGTATCGCTGCGGCTCTTTCTGAAGAGCGGGGCACTGTGGAGGACGTACTGGAACCTTTTTTGATCCAGCAGGGTTATATCACCCGGACCTCAAGGGGGCGTCTGGTGACAGCGAAGGCTTACCTGCATTTTGGACTGGATCAGCCGGGCATGGAAAATACCAGCCTGTTTTCCTGAAACCATTTTGAATTTTATAGCGTATTAACAACCAAAGCATTAAGAACCAAAGCGGAGGTCAATAATGCAAAATGACTTACAAGTCTGGCAACTGGTGCTGCAGGCAAGTTGGATGGTTAAAGGCGTGATGGCGATATTATTGTTAGCATCACTTTCTTCCTGGATGATTATTTTCCGTAAACGGCAATTGCTGGCCCGTGCTGAAAAAGGTGCGCAGGATTTTGAGGAACGTTTCTGGTCCGGCGCTGACCTGACGCAACTGTATGAAGCGATTGGCCGCAATGCGACTGATAACAGCGGTATGGAACGCGTTTTTGAGGGGGGGTTCAGGGAATTTTCACGCATGCGCGAGCAGAAGAAGATAGCGCCAGATGTGCTCGTTGAGGCAGCCCAGCGCGCGATGCGGATTGCTCTGGCCAGGGAAACCGAGCGCCTTGAGCACCACTTGAGCTACCTGGCAACGGTTGGCTCAACCAGCCCGTATATCGGTCTATTTGGGACGGTTTGGGGAATCATGACCTCGTTCCACCAATTGGCTAATGTTAACCAGGCCACCATCGCAATGGTGGCGCCGGGTATCTCAGAGGCTCTGATTGCGACTGCGATGGGCCTTTTTGCGGCTATACCTGCAGTGATCGCCTACAACCGTTATTCCAACCAGGTGGAGC
>CAYZLS010000130.1:0-5528 GCA_964479355.1 uncultured Wenzhouxiangellaceae bacterium
AGAGAGGTTACAATAAGTCGTAGATGGAGTGTCCCGGAAGGACGTGTATATTACAAGTCATCTACGGCTATCACCGAGAGGAGGAAACGGCGCTTATTCAGGAGAGCGAATACCGGCAATTTGCTGACCAGAATCTAAGAAGAAGCCAAAGCCAACGCGTTGCCTTACTGGAAAACGACAACAAAAAAATGTGAGCCTCAGCCCAGAATTTTTACCGTATCACCCACAGCAATCGTCCCGCCCCCTTGAACTAATCCCTCCTGAATCAGGTTCTGACCAAAATAAATTTGCCCATCGCGGCGCCGATGCTTGGCCAATGCTCGGCTAACTGCGGGTTGCATTTCGCCGGTACTTGGGTCGATAGAAGGTATCTGACAACGGGCACATGGCGCAGCAACACGAAAGACCACATCGCCGATCTGCAGTCGTTGCCAACTATCTTCAGCCCAGGGCTCACACCCCTCGATTTCAATATTGGGCCTGAACCGCCGCATCGTAATTGGCAACTCCAGATGCGTATTGAAATCCTGCAGCGACGCACTGGCAGTTAACAAAAACGGGAACCGGTCCGCGAACCCAACCAAAGCCCCCTCCGGCGCAAACTTTTTATCCAGCTGCCTGGCTCGTTGTTGTGGGATAATCAGCAAGCGACAATCGCGTTGCAGAGTGTCCTGCAGCCATTGGTTCACGTCCCCTCCCACTGCAGGCACCTGAACCTGATCTCCCCATATTTCTCCATCAACCAATTCACTCTCGAGAAATAGTTCGCCTATGGCCGTAGGGGGTGGTAATGAGCAAGTGGCACCATCTGGTCTGCGCAAGATAAATTGGCCCGCTTGTTCCAGGATCTCAATTAAGGCCATCTCTTTACAAGTGCGCTGGGTAATAAACATTCCATTCTCATCGACCACCATAAACCGCCGATCATCGACAGCACCCATCTCATCCAGCTGCAGTCGCTGCCTGGCCACCTGTCCCAGCGACTTCACTGGATAAATCGCCAGTTGTTTCACCGTTAAATCGCCCATACGCTTCTCCTAAACAAAGTCCTATTATGCAAGTATGTTGAGGCAATGGAGGATAATGATGCGATGACTTGTATGTTGCAGTTGGAGTGATGGGTTGAAAGAATCCCGACGAGCAAGCTCGTCAGTTTCATTCGGCTGTAGGCATTTGCCAGTGGTTCGTCCGGGCTCACGGTAATCGTGTCGTTGGTCTCAAACGGTCTGGCGATCAGGTCGCACAGGTTACCGTGCTGTTCCGGCTCTGGAGTGATGAGGGTCAGTTGATAACCCTTTTGCGCCGTAACCAGTGCCAGACCCAGGCCGGTGTTACCTGCTGTGCCTTCGACCAGCGTGGCCCCGGGCTTGATCAGACCGGCTTGTTCAGCACCCTCAATCATTTTCAAACCGATTCAATCCTTGACAGATCCGCCCGGATTCTAACTTTCCAGCTTGATATACAGTGTGCACAAACCTGTGTCCAGGTAGTTGATGCGTACAATGGGTGTGTCCCCGATCAAATCGAGGACTGAGTCATAAACCTGCATACAAAAAAATGCTCCAGATAAAAAACGGCCGGGGCATTTCATGCGCCCAGCCGTACTTTATTGCATTTCGACGAGGATTTCAGGCTTGTACGGTATCCATCAGGGAGGCCAGCCTGTCCTTGGCCCAGAGTTTTTCTTTTTTCAATTGATTTAAGGCAAGATGATCCATCGGTACCGTTCCCAGCTCAGCGGCAGCAACACGTTTATCCAGTTCTTGGTGGCGGTTATAAATCCGACGAAAATCTTCACTGTCTTTCATCAGTTCTTCCATTTTATTCTGGCGGTGTTCAAACATAGTTTTAATCCTATAAAAGATTTTTGACGCACGCAAGGCGAGCACCAGCAGCCGACCCTTGAATGGGTGGCACTACAGTTGAGAATTTTAAAAACAAGGGGTAACAAATATCATGAAAGTGCAGTGAAAGGCGTGAAGCCATCGCTGCCATTAGTCGCAAATTCCATTTGAAAAGACGAATATCACCATAACGATGGACTAACATTAGCGCAAAGAACGACCGTAGGCAAGCTGTAAATTGCAGCGGTATAGCCATTGTCACCTATATTATATAGGATACTTATTCGTGTATTGTTTTTAGTGTTTAATTATTCGCATTAATTATCCAACAGAACAACATCCACACGGCGGTTGCGAGTACGACCGGTCTCATCCTCATTGCTGGCAATTGGAAAATCTTCACCCATTCCGGTCGCTGTAATCCGGTCTGCGTTAATTCCTAGGCTTACCAGGGCATCCAGCACCGCTTGTGCGCGCTGAGCAGATAATTGGAGATTGGTCGCGGCCTCTCCCTGCGAATCGGTATGCCCCTCGACCCGGATCTGCTTACCTGGTTCGGTTTGCAATAAATCCACAACTTCTTCCAGGCTGGAGAGTGCGCCCTCTACCAATCCATTTTCACCGGAAGCGAACAACACGTCACCCAGCGTTACCACCACACCACTCTCCGTCTGGCGCAATTGCAAGTTTTCCAGTTGCCGTGTAAGTGAATTAATTTGCTCACTGGCAAGCTCGGCTTCACGACGAGCAAATTCAGCCTCAGAGGCACGTGACTCAGCAAGCCGTCGGGCCTGATTTGCCTCTTCAGCGGACATGCGGGCTGCACGCGCAGATTCGGCTTCGTTTTGCAAAGCCTGATCTTTCTCTGCTCTTGCCCGTTGCGCATCTTCAGAGGTAGTGGCAACCAGTAGCCGGGCCTGTGCAGCTTCCATTCTCGCCTGCTCAGCTTCTAGTTGGCTGGCCTTGATCAGCATCTCACTGCGTTGATTTTCTAGATCATTATGGAGCTTCTCATACTGCTCGCGCTCAGCCATGGCGCGGGCGATCTGGATGCGTCGATCTGCCATGTAGACCAAATGAAAACGATAAATTTCATCGCCCGTGGCTAATTCTGCACTGCGTAAGGCACGCTCTGCTTCACCCAACGCCGGTGACGCATAGCCCGCCAGATCTGGGTTCGAACGCAGATTATTTAACTCTTTACGAACCCGCTCAAGGGCAAGATCCTTTTTGGGTGGTGCCGCGCAGGCAATCAGCAACACCGACATCAACAGCAATGAAATTTGCAGCCGGCAGCGGCTCATTTGAAATCATCCCCAAAGGTTACACGTAGTTTGCTGTCGAGTTCCTCATTGCTCTTGCGCAGCTCATTGACACGTCGCCTTGAAAGCGCCGAACGAGCCTTTTCAAGCGCCAACTCTGCATTGATTTCTGCCTGCTCAAGAAGGTACATGGCCACATCGTATTTCTGCTTTTCAATACCTGAATGGGCTGAGGCCAGTTTCTCACGTGCGAAACGCAGTTCAACCGGTGCAAGCTCTTCGCAGCCAGCTTCTTCAGCAAGCTGGATGGCTCTTTCTGCAGCCAAAAATACTTCCGGCCCGGGTCGTACGCTCGTGCAAGCAGCCATCGTCAAGCAAATAAGAAAAATTAAACCAGATTTCATAAACCAACAACCCATATATTGTAGAGATTTCTTGAATTATGACCGAACTGCGACCAAGGTTGTACTTTTGATTGCATAAAAGTCACAGTGAGCGCTTACGTTAAATCACTGCATCTGGCTGATTTTCTGGTGCTGCAGACAGAAAAGCCGGTAGCGCTTTGCAATTAGCCGTCATCTGGCGAATCTGCGGAAATGCGGACAAATCCATGCTATAACGCTCGGCGTTATACACCTGCGGCACTAAAAAACATTCAAACAGACCTGGAATGTCACCATAATAATCAGAGCTGTTGCTGTTACGCGCAGCCAGCTGTTGTTCAATGGCCATAAAGCCTTCTCCCAGCCAGTGTTCCATCCATGACAATACATCAAAAGCATCAGCATGTTGATTTTGCAGATATTTTTGTACTCGCAGGTTGTTCAATGGATGAATTTCACAGGCAATCTGCAGGGCCATGGAACGGATGTTGGCGCGTTCCGCCGGATCCGCAGGCAACAGTGGGTAAGCATCGAATTGCTCGTCAAGGTACTCACAAATGGCCATGGATTGCGTCAGTACATGCCCAGCATGCCGCAAGACCGGCACCAGTCCCTGCGGATTCAACAAGCGAAATGCCTCACTGTGTTGTTCACCACCCTGCCTGATAAGATGCACCGGCAACTGTTCATAGGCCAGCCCTTTCAGATTCAGCGCAATTCGCACCCGGTAAGCTGCGGAGCTGCGCCAGTAACTGTAAAGCAATAACTGCTCGGGGGCAGGGACCTCAACTTTCATGCGGCACGATTTTCTGCTCAATGGCGCCAAAAATAGAATCTCCCTGCCGATCAAACATTTCCACGCGTATGTGGTCACCAAATTTCATGAATGAGGTCGCAGATTTGCCATTTGCAATGATTTCCAGCATACGGATTTCAGCTAGGCAGGATGCCCCTTTGCTGGTATTCTGATTGGCAATGGTCCCGGAACCAACGATGGTGCCAGCAGTTAAAGGCCGGGTCAGTGCAGCATGTGCTACCAGTTGTGCAAAATTGAATTGCATGTCGTCACCGGCCTCCGGTTTACCAAAAAATGCACCATTGAGCGTGCTGTGCAAGGGCAGTAAAACTTTACTGTCCAGCCACGCATCGCCCAGTTCGTCGGGTGTTACCAGTACCGGTGAAAGTGCCGAACGGGGCTTGGACTGTAAAAACCCAAAACCCTTTGCCAGTTCAGCAGGAATCAGGTTCCTCAGGCTCACATCATTGATCAGGCCGATCAGCTGGATATGACCGCTTGCTTGCTCCGGCGTCACAGCCATCGGCACATCATCGGTGATGACGATGATTTCAGATTCAAAATCGATGCCGTAATCTTCACTGACCACAGCAACCGAATCGCGTGGACCAAGAAATCCGGCCGAGGTTGCTTGGTACATTAACGGGTCAACGTAAAAAGACTCCGGCACCTGCGCTCCGCGCGCCCGGCAGACACGTTCAACGTGGGGCAAATACGCACTGCCATCGACGAACTCAAAGGCTCTGGGTAACGGTGCGGCCAACGCCGTCACATCCAGCGCAGTGCTATCGTTGCATTTTCCATGGTTCAATTCGGCGTATAGGGCATTGAGTCTTGGTGCGGTTTGTTGCCAGCCATCTAGGGCAGCCTGGAGTGTCGAGGCAATATCAGTGGCGACTACAAAACAGTCTAGTTGCCGGCTGACAACGATCAGTGTACCGTCACGGCCACCCGCTTTTAAGGAAGCAAGTTTCATGCTGAAAGTAACTCCGTGTGAGTTGTAAGTATGGTGTCAATTGTAAGTGATTTTTTTAAAGGAGATGCTGCCCATGGCTGACCGAATCGGTATGATGCAGTTTGCATTTTTTTGAGACTAGCCCCCTTAACCCGAACATTTCACTAAGGCGGACCTCGAAGTGATAGATTCGACGTTTAATTATTGAGAGTACAATTGTTTTTACATATTATTGACAGTTACAGTTTGTCCTATCCGGTTTTGCACCGCATCTGGCTTCACATTTGT
>CAYZLS010000131.1:0-5528 GCA_964479355.1 uncultured Wenzhouxiangellaceae bacterium
ACCGACACCGGTAGCCCGAATCACATTTTTCAGCGTTCTTTGGTTGATCATCTATAGTTGGGCTCAGGCCGGATTATCGACGGCATACTACCACATCCAAATACACCTACAAAGAGCAATCGATTTCTTCTCCGGAACATTTCCTTCCATTAACAACAATTTAACAAACTTCCGGACAAACCACAGAATCCGCCAATATTTTGCATGGCTGGCGTAATCTGGCGACTGGTGCAGTGCCAACCCTAGTCTGCCTGATTCCGCAAAAAAGCCGGAATATCAAGGTAATCAATATCAGCATCCGGAGAAAACATATCGGTTGTGTGCGTTGACCACGGCCCGCTTTCCTGGTTTGGAGTAACGGGCACAGACTCACCCATACCCGTGGTTCCGTTGCGTACCAGTTGAATGGTCTGTTCAATCGGCTCAACTAGTTGCTGTTTTTTCTGGCTGTCGCCCAAACCGGTAGCGACCACGGTGACCCGCAATTCATCGCCAATTTCAGGGTCAATAACGGTGCCAATTACAACCGTAGCATCATCCGAAGCCAGGCTGGAAACCGCAGCTCCAATTTCCTTAAACTCTTTCATGGTCAGGTTCATGCCTGCAGTAATATTAACCAAAACGCCCCGCGCACCGGCAAGATTGACATCCTCAAGCAAGGGGCTACCAATTGCAGATTGCACCGCCATGATGGCACGGTCCTCTCCCTTCGCCTGGCCTGCACCCATGACCGCCATTCCCATTTCCAACATGACCGTACGTACATCGGCAAAGTCAACATTAATCAGTCCCTGCCGGGTTATCAACTCCGCAATGCCTCTTACCGCGCCCTGCAATACATCATTTGCCGCTTTAAAGGCGTTCAGCAACAATGCGTCCTCACCCAACACCTCAGGTAACTTGGAGTTTGGAATCGTAATCAATGAATCCACATACTTGGATAATTCCACGATGCCCGCATCCGCAATCATCATGCGTCGTTTCGCTTCAAAATCAAAGGGTTTAGTAACCACCGCCACGGTCAATATCCCCAGTTCTTTCGCAATCTGGGCAATGACAGGTGCCGCGCCGGTGCCGGTGCCACCACCCATACCGGCAGTGATGAAGACCATATCAGCCCCGTCGATCATTTCAGTAATACGGTCTCGATCCTCCAGTGCAGCCTGACGGCCAACTTCAGGGTTCGCGCCGGCACCAAGACCCTTGGTGACGCTGGCTCCGATCTGCAGGATGGTACGACCTTTGAACTGTCGTAATGCCTGAGCATCGGTATTGGCCGCAATAAAATCTACTCCATCGATATTGGCGTCTATCATCTGTGCAACAGCATTACCGCCACCTCCTCCTACACCGATCACCTTGATCTCCGCACTTGGCATGTAATTTTCCACCAATTCAAACATTTTTATATCTCCTCTCGTTTGCCGTAAGAATTTTATTAATTGAATCTGACACTAGAACTCACCTCGGAACCAACTCTGTACTCTGGATAACAGGGAATCGCCACGCCTTGAAATTGCAAGATTGCGGCCTTCATCAGCCTGGCTGCCGTATAACAACAAGCCAACACCGGTGGCATGCATCGGATCTGAGACAACATCCGACAAACCGGTCACGTATTGTGGTTTAGCCAACCTGACCGGCATATGAAACATTTCTTCTGCGAGTTCTACCGCACCTTCCATTTTCGCTGCACCACCGGTTAGCACCATCCCCGATGCCACCATGGTTTCGAAGCCACTGCGGCGTAATTCATTGAGAACCAAGGAAAATAACTCCCGATAGCGGGCCTCAACGACTTGCGCCAAGGCCTGCCTTGCGAGTTGCCGGGACGTACGATCGCCAACGCTGGGTACGCGGATGGTTTCGTCACTACCGGTTAACTGTTCCAACGCACAGGCATATTTGACCTTGATATCCTCGGCATGCTGCGTGGGTGTGCGCAAGGCCACCGCAATGTCATTGGTCACCTGGTCACCTGCAATCGAGATACAGGCCGTATGCCGGATTGCGCCTTCAGAAAACACCGCAATATCGGTGGTTCCTGCACCCATATCGACCAGGTAAACGCCCAATGCTTTTTCATCTTCACTTAAGGCCGCGTAGCTGGCAGCCAATGGCTGCATGATCAGTTCATCCACCGCCAAGCCACAGCGGGCGACACATTTACCCAAATTTTGGGTTGCACTCAAGGCGGCCGAAACGACATGTACGTGGGCTTCAAGCCTGACACCAGCCATACCGACTGGCTGGCGGATGCCATCCTGGTTATCGAGCACATACTCCTGTGGTAATACATGCAAAATTTTCTGGTCAGCTGCCACCGGCACTGCACGGGCGGCTTCGAGCACACGCTCGACATCACTTTCACTGACCTCTCTGTCTTTGATTGCCACGGTACCGTCGGAATTCATGCTGTGAATGTGATTACCCGATATTCCAGCGAATACAGAATGAATTTCACAACCAGCCATTAATTCTGCTTCTTCTACAGCACGTTGAATGGCCTGCTCAGTCGAAGTCATGTCCACCACTACTCCGCGCCTTAGCCCACGTGAGGCATGGGAACCCAGACCGATCACTTCCACCGAACCATCCGCCTGGATTTCGCCCACAATGGCTACGATTTTGGACGTTCCTATGTCCAGTCCAACGACCAGAGATTTTTCAGCTATTTTCGCCATAGTTCCCCGTAATTGAATCCATGTTTTTGGGCCACAGCACCGTAAACCCATTGGTGTAGCGAAGGTCTATACTGATAGGCGGCAACGGCTGATCCTGCATGAGTCCCGCCCAGGTGGCAAGCAACGAATCCAGCTTTGAGAAAAAATCACCCTTTCCTAACTTGAGTTCTGTCCCGCCAATTAAGCGGACAGACCAGGAACCGCGCGCATCCAGGGTGAAGCGGTCAACCTGCTGACCGATGACGACCAATCGATCTTCAAGTTTTTCCCAGTTTTCCAATACCAGATTCAATTGACTTTGAGAACCCTCCAACCATACAAGGCCCTGAATTTTATCGGCAGAGGGCACTTTAAACCGTTGTCCATTTGCCGCGATCAGTTCACCGTTAACCCAATGGGCGACGGGAGTGTGCTCCTGGATTGTTATCTTGATTTCATCCGGCCAGATTTTTTGTACGGTTACATTGGAAATCCACGGCATGGCGTCGGTGATGTCCCGCATTCGGCCGGTATCCACAGTAAAAAAACTGTCTTCGAGCAATGGCGTCAGGCTCGCCCTGATTTGCTCCGTACTGACGCGCTCAAACGGCCCGTTTAACTTCAGCCAGCGAATCGGCCAGCGCTCTGCGGTGACCATCCCGGAATATACCCAACCCGTAAAAGTGGTTAGCAGTGCAAACAATAAAAACACCAGCGACACACCCGCACTGAAACCCCGCATCCTGTTCAACATGAGTTGTGGCCTGGCCCAACTCACAAGCTGCTCTCCAGGATTCGCCACACCAGTTCATCAAAATCAATGCCGATTTGCGCCGCAGCCTGAGGAACCAGACTGTGACTGGTCATACCCGGCGTCGTATTGACTTCCAGAAACCAGGCCTGCCCAACATCATCCAGAATGAAATCCACCCGGCCCCAGGCAGAACAATCGAGGATACGAAAAGCCTTGAGCGAAAGGGCTTGTAAGGCCTTTTCATCTTCGCTGGATAAGCCGCAGGGGCAGAAATACGTGGTCGTGTCAGATTCATACTTGGCGGTGTAATCATAAAACTCACGGGGGGTTTCAATGCGTATCAGTGGCAAAACCATTTCTCCGATAATGCCGGCAAAATATTCCTTACCTTCCACTTCCGGTTCAACCACCACGGTCTCGCAGTATTCCCGGGCTAAAGCTATAGCAGCGGGCAGATCAGCGGCTTGCCTAATCTTTGAAATACCGATACTGGAGCCCAGGCCAGCCGGTTTAACAAACAGCGGGAAGCCCCACTCGTCAATCAATCTACTGGATAACTGTTCACCGGGCCTCAGCATGTGGAACGGTGGAGTGCGAATACCCCATCGTTCCCAAACCCACTTTGATCTGGCTTTATCCATGCTCAGGGCAGAACCCAACAGGCCTGCGCCAGTGACCGGTATCCCCATCAATTGCAGAGCACCCTGTAACGCTCCGTCTTCGCCACCGGGACCATGCATCAGGTTAAAAACACGTGCAACTCGACCCGCATCAATGGCTTTGAACAGGGCCTCACTGCCATCAAAAACTTCGCTTGAAATATGTTTGCGTTGCAATGCGGCCGCGACTGCACTGCCACCGTCCAGGGAGATTTCACGCTCAGCACTGTCACCTCCAACCAACAGACCAACATGACCAAAACGATTGGCATCATTGGTTTTCAGTGCAGGTGCTGTACTCATGCCGTCAACCCTACCCTGAAACCGGTATCGCGCAGTTCCTGGGCAACCAATTCAATACTACCGGCACCCATGAGCAATAACAGGTCACCATTTTGCAGCACACTCGGCAGAGATTCCGTCAGGTTTATGACATCCGCCATCAATACCGGGTCAACCTGCCCACGGGCGCGAATCGAATTACATAAAGCAGCACTGTCAACGCCTTCGATACGAGCTTCACCGGCCGAATAGATATCGGTCAAAACAACAATGTCCGCGGCAGACAACACCCGGCTGAATTCATCCAGCAACCTGGCAGTGCGGGTATAACGGTGGGGCTGAAAAACGACTACAATGCGTTGCTCCGGCCAGCCATCACGTGCTGCCATGATGGTCGCTTCCAACTCAGAGGGATGATGGCCATAATCTTCAAAGACCTGCACCTGCCCATCGCCAAAAGACAGTTCACCAATAGCAGCGAAACGTCGACCCACGCCTTTGAATTCACGCAGGCACTCAACAATAGCCCCCAGGTCAAGACCAATATCCCAGGCCACTGCGATCGCCCCGAGGGCGTTACGGACATTGTGCAGGCCCGGCAGATTAATCGTCACCGACAGTGGCTCTGTTGCTTGCGGCAAGTGAACACTGAACGACATATTGCGCCCTTCCTGACGAATTTCCGTGGCCCTTATATCTGCAGACTCTTCCAGACCGAAGGTCACTATCTCGCGACTAACCTGTGGGATTAACGCCTGTATCTGTGGATCATCAATACACAAAATTGCGGTACCGTAAAAAGGTAAATGTTGCAGAAACTCAAGAAAGGCTTTTTTCAAATTGTCGAAACTGTTTTCATAGCTTTCAAGGTGGTCCTGATCGATATTGGTAACCAATGCAATAATTGGTTGCAACAATAAAAACGACATGTCACTTTCATCTGCCTCAGCCAGCAGATATTCACCCTGACCCAGCCTAGCATTGCTGCCCCACGCATTGAGCACCCCACCAATCACAAAAGTAGGATCAAAACCAGCCTCAGCCAACAGACTCGCTGTCAGGCTGGTAGTGGTGGTTTTTCCATGGGTACCGGCAACTGCGATACCGCGTTTGAAACGCATCAATTCCGCCAGCATTTCCGCCCTCGGAATTACAGGAATTTTTTGCGTC
>CAYZLS010000132.1:0-5479 GCA_964479355.1 uncultured Wenzhouxiangellaceae bacterium
GTGCATTCAAACGGCAGGGCCTGGATATCCGGCTCGGTACACGGGTGCAAGCAGCTAGCGTTGTAGAAAGTGCAGTGGAAGTCAGTCTTCAAGATAGCAATGGTGATACTAAAATGACCTTCGACCGCCTGTTGGTCGCTGTGGGTCGTAAGGCCTATACCGAGGGTTTGCTCAGCCACGATTGTGCGGTGGAACTCAACGACCGTGGCCAGATCAATGTCAATGAACAATCGCAAACCACCGCAGCCGGCGTCTGGGCAATTGGTGATTGTGTGCGTGGCCCCATGCTGGCGCACAAGGCCTCGGAAGAAGGCATCGCAGTCGCTGAGTTAATCGCCGGCAAGGCGGCACATATCAGTTTTGATACCGTGCCCTGGGTGATCTATACCGACCCGGAAATTGCCTGGGTGGGTAAAACAGAGCAACAACTCAAAGCTGAGGCGGTACGCTACCGTTCCGGATCGTTCCCGTTTGCGGCCACCGGCCGTGGCCTGGCCATGGGTAATGCTGCAGGCATGGTGAAAATGCTGGCTGATGAGGATACCGACGAAATCCTCGGTGTGCATATCATTGGCAGTGGCGCTTCAGAACTGATCGCAGAATGTGTCGTTGCAATGGAATTCCATGGGTCCAGTGAGGATCTGGCCCGCATCGTCCATGCCCATCCGACATTGTCGGAGGCTGTGCACGAAGCGGCACTTCATGTTGATAAAAGGGCGATTCATCGTGGCAACTAAAAAAGCACCGCGCAAAAGTAATGTAAAACCAACCGACGTTCCAAAAACATTCAAAGCATTTCGCATCCATAATGATGCGGAAGGATTTCGCTCAGGTCTGGAGACTCTTGGGCTTGACGACCTGAGCACAGGTGATGTCACCATTCGCGGTGAGTGGTCCGGCATCAATTACAAAGATGCCTTGGCCGCGACCGGTAAGGGTCAGATTCTAAAAACTTATCCATTGGTCGGTGGCATCGATGTTGCCGGTGAAGTCGTCAGCTCTGCAAGCAAGCGCTTTGCCCCAGGTGACGAAGTACTGGTCACAGGTTGCAGTCTTTCCGAAAAACGCGATGGGGGCTATTCACAATACCTGCGTCTCGATTCCAGGCACGTGGTGCCTTTACCGAAAGGGCTTACTACGCGTGAAGCAATGGGTATCGGTACTGCCGGCTTCACCGCCGCCATATCGCTGTATCGCATGGAAGCACTGGACCAAACCCCTACAGCCGGCCCCATAGTCGTGACGGGTTCCACTGGCGGTGTAGGCAGTTTTGCTATCGACATTCTCACCAGGGCCGGTTATGAAGTGCATGCCATTACCGGCAAGGTTGATCAATTTGATTACCTGGAAGAATTGGGAGCCCGCCAGTGCATTTCCCGCCATGACCTGCACTGGGGCCAACGGCCGCTGGAATCTGTGCGCTGGGCTGGTTGCATAGACAATGTCGGCGGCGACATGCTGGCCGGCATCAGTCGTGTCATCGATCTGTGGGGAAATATTGCAGTGTGCGGAATGGCCGGCGGGGTTGGCCTGCATGCCACCAACCTGCCTTTCATACTACGTGGTATCAGCCTGGTTGGAATCAGCTCCAATAACACACCCTATCGTCTCAGAAAAACGCTATGGGACCGCCTAGCCAACAAATGGCGACCACAACATCTGGAATCGATTATTACTAATGAAGTAAGTCTTGACGAGCTTGCCGGGGCCTTTAATGTCCTGATGCAAGGGGAGTCACTTGGGCGCACCCTGGTAAAGCTGACCTAACAATCTATTTGGTGCATAATTGCATATTCAGGGATGTATAAGGCCAACAGTGGCCAGCTAAAAAAGGGATACAGGTTGATGGCTAAAGTGTTAATTGTAGACGGCTCCCCGACCCAGGTTTACACAATGAAAAAGCTGGTCAAAGAATAGGGTTATGAAGCACGGGTCGCAGTCAATGGTGATGAGGCGCTGGAAATTGCCCGCGAGCAGCAACCCTGTGTGATTTTAATGGACCTCATCATGCCCGGCATGAGTAGCTTTCAAACCACCCGCCAGCTATTTAAAGACTAGGCTACACACGGTATTCCGGTTATTTTTGTAAGCTCCAGAGATGGCGAGGCAGACCGGGTTTGGGCAATGCGACAGGGTGCCATCGCTTATGTCATAAAGCCGATTAGCCCCGAAATGTTGTACACTGCAATCACAGAAACAGTCGCAGTCTGAATTATTATTGAAGGAGTCTGAATATGACCATCACAGTAGGGGATAGCATTCCCGGTTCCGTATTAACCCGCATGACTGAGCAGGGTCCACAACCCGTTTCGATGGCTGATTATTTAGGTGGACGTAAAGTCGTGCTGTTTTCGGTCCCTGGCGCATTTTCACCAACCTGTTCGGCCAAACACCTGCCTGGCTTTATTGAGCTCAAGGCAGATTTTTCCGCTAAGGATGTTGATTCCATTGCCTGTATAGCCGTGAACGATGTTTTTGTCATGCACGCCTGGGGCAAGAATGCTAATGCCGAGGGTATTGACATGCTGGCCGATGGCAACGGTGAGTTTACGGTAGCGCTTGGTCTAGAAATGGACGCCAGTGCTTTAGGTATGGGTCAGCGCTCGCAGCGCTTTGCACTGGTCGCTGAAGATGGCATTGTAACCAAACTGCTGGTGGAAGCCCCCGGAGAGTTCAAGGTCAGCTCCGCTGAGTCGGTACTAGCCGGACTCTGAGGCAGGATGGGAAAAGAGTTCATCAGAAAGGTACTTTCGTTAGTGCGGGTCAGACCTGGATCGGCCCGTTACGTACAGTGTGACAATAATGAGGTTCCAAAGAGCGACTCTTCGACCCCAGGCATCTCATGTGCATTAGGTATCCTCTTCAGCCTGCTCGTCTTCTGCCTGAATCTTGGCTACTCCGACCAGCTTTTCATTTTCCCGAAGTCGTATCAGGATTACTCCCTGGGTGTTGCGGCCTAGGGTGGAAATCTCGTCTGTACTGGTTCTAACCAAGGTTCCGCCATCGGAAATGAGCATGATGTCGTCGTCTGTCACCTGCTGTGCTGAAATCAATGCTCCATTGCGCTCAGAGGTTGTAATACCAATCACCCCCTGTCCACCCCTGCCCTGACGGGAATGCTCTTCGGGATGGGTGCGCTTACCGTAACCACGTTCGGTTGCGGTCAGAATATCGCCTTCGCCCAACACCAGCATGGATACCACGCGTTGTTCTTTTTTCAACCGTATACCGATGACACCCCGGGCGGTGCGGCCCACTGAGCTGACATCGCTTTCTGCAAAGCGAATGCACTTGCCGGAGTTGGCAAACAGCATGACTTCACAATTTCCATCGGTGATTTCAACATTGACCAATTCGTCGTCATCATCAAGGTTGATCGCCCAGATTCCGTTGGCGCGTTGATTGGAATATGCTGGTAGCGGGGTTTTCTTGACAATGCCTTTGCGGGTTGAGAAGAACACAAACCGGTCTTGCGAATATTCACGCACAGGCAATACGGCATTGACCCGCTCGTCTTTTTCCAGCGGCAATAAATTGACTATTGGCTTGCCCCGGCTCACATGGCTCGCTTGGGGTAGTTCATAAACCTTGAGCCAATAAATCTTGCCACGGGAGGTGAAACACAATAGCGTGTCATGTGTGTTGGCAACAAATATCTGGTCGATGAAATCCTCTTCTTTAACCTTGGTTGCTGACTTGCCTTTACCGCCCCGGCGTTGCGCCTGGTAACGATCCAGTGATTGTGATTTGGCATAACCTGCGTGCGATAAGGTAACAACCACATCCTCTTCGGTGATCAGGTCCTCAAGACTCAAATTGAGTTTCTTCTCAAGAATCACCGTGCGTCGTTCATCACCATATTGTTCACATATGGTTTCGAGCTCTTCCTGAATCACAGTCATCAAACGGGTCGAGTCAGACAGAATGTCTAGCAAATCTTTAACTTTACCGAGTATCTCTGCATATTCCGTGGTTAACTTTTCCTGCTCAAGGCCGGTCAACCTGTGCAGACGCATATTCAGAATTTCCTGCGCTTGCACTGGTGACAACTGGTAGCCGTCATCCTGCAGGCCATAATCACCTTCAAGATTCTCAGGCCGCGAAGTTTCAGCTCCACCCTGGCCCAACATGGCCCGTACCAGCCCAGGATCCCAATGTTTGGCGAGCAGTCGTTCCTTGGCCTCAGTGGGTGAGGATGAGCTCTTGATCAACACAATCAAATCATCGAGGTTGGCTAGGGCAACTGTTAGCCCTTCCAGCACATGGGCCCGATTACGTGCCTTACGCAGCTCGAACAAAGTACGTCGTGTAACCACCTCTCTGCGGTGGCCGATAAATGCCTGCAGGATTTCTTTCAGATTCAGGATGCGGGGCAGACCATTGACCAGAGCGACCATGTTGATGCCAAATACATTCTGCATCACCGTCTGCTTGTAAAGGTTATTCAGAATCACCTCGGGCACTTCACCACGACGCAGCTCAATAACCACCCGCATTCCATCCTTATCGGATTCATCACGTAACTCGGTAATACCATCAATTTTTTTGTCTTTGACCAACTCAGCAATTTTTTCCAATAAGCGTGCTTTATTGACCTGGTATGGCAACTCAGTAACGATTAATGAGTTTTTACCATTGCGTTCATTGGTTTCTACATGCGATTTTGCCCGCATGTAAATGCGGCCACGCCCTGTATGGTAGGCTTCATGAATACCCTGGGCGCCGTTAATGATGCCTGCAGTCGGAAAATCTGGGCCGGGCAGATGCGCCATAATGGCGTCGATCCCGAGTTCAGGATCTGCAATCAGGGCAATAGTGGCATTAATGACCTCCACGATGTTATGTGGCGGGATATTGGTAGCCATACCCACCGCGATACCGGCAGAACCATTAATCAGCAAGCCTGGCACACGGGTCGGTAACACCAGCGGCTCGGTTTCGGACTCGTCATAATTCGGTCCAAAATTGACCGTTTCTTTATCGAGATCAGCCATTAGTTCGTGCGCCAGTTTCGACATACGAACTTCGGTATAACGCATGGCCGCCGCAGCATCCCCATCAACCGAACCGAAATTGCCCTGCCCATCCACCAGCATATATCGCATTGCAAACGGCTGGGCCATGCGCACGATGGTGTCATATACGGCAGAATCGCCATGTGGATGGTATTTACCAATGACATCACCCACCACACGGGCGGATTTTTTGTAAGCCTTATTCCAGTCGTTACCCAGCACGCTCATGGCGTAAAGCACTCGCCGGTGAACCGGTTTCAGCCCGTCCCGGACATCCGGTAAAGCACGTCCGACAATGACGCTCATCGCATAGTCCATATAGGACTGGCGCATCTCGTCTTCCAGGTTTACATGCAGGACTTCTTTGGCAAGCTCAGCCATTAAATGTGAATTCTCCGGAATGCATTATAACTAATTGTTACATATATAATATATTCTTGGGAAGGATTGCCTATCTTGGAATG
>CAYZLS010000133.1:0-5478 GCA_964479355.1 uncultured Wenzhouxiangellaceae bacterium
GCAGAACCGTTAAGGGCCGACGAGCTTTCTTGTTAATGAGAGTAATCGCAAGCACTTACCAACCTGATCCGGATAGTGCATGGTGCCTAACTGACAGATTGTCAGCGACAAGCTCAAATGAACCGGGGAATCCCTGTCTAACCCACGTGTTAGTGATGATCTGCTGTAATTTCGGTGGCTGGACCAAAAGCTTCCAATCGGGTGAGGAAGGTAAAGTCACCCTCATAAGACATCAAGCCAATAAAAACCAGCAGACACAACGGCGGCAGCAAGATGCTGTAAATCAGCGCCAGCCGCTCCCAGGCCATATGCATGAAGATTCCGATAATAAAGCCGGCCTTCAATAACATGAATATGATGATCAGCGACCAGCGGAGCATGCCTTGCAACTGGTAATAGTCCACTGCATATGAGAACGAGCTCAGTACGAACAACAAAATCCAGACACCGATGTAAATGCTTAACGGATGTTGTTGATGTCCCTCGACAGCGATTATTTCAGCGTGTGCCATGTTTAGTGTCTCCTGGGTTGCCTTTCTGATTGCGATGTCTTACAGCGCTTGGAAAGGTCACCATAAATAAAAGAAAGCAAAAATAAATACCCAAACCAGATCAACGAAATGCCAATATAGGCCGGCAATTTCGACCATTTCGTAATTACCCCCACGGTGGCGGTCGTAATAACCGGTACCCACACGTTTGGCAATCACGATCAGGTAAATCACACCCGCGGTAACGTGCATGCCGTGAAAACCGGTAATCATGAAGAAGGCTGAACCGAATTGCGGCGCGCCCATAGGGTTGGCCCAGGGCCTGACACCTTCTTCCATGATCAGCTTGGTCCACTCAAATGCCTGCATGCCGACAAATGTCGCACCCAGGGCAGCAGTGGCCAGCATTAACAGGACGGTTTTTTTCTTGTCCCGCCGGTAACCGTAATTCACTGCCAGCGCCATGGTTCCACTGGAAGTGATCAGCACAAAAGTCATGATGGCAATCAAAATCAACGGGATGGGCTGACCACCAAAACTGAGCGCAAACACCTCGCTGGGGATCGGCCAATTGACTGTGGTCGAAATCCTGACATTCATATATCCGATTAGGAAACAGGAAAAAATGAAGGTATCACTGAGCAGGAATATCCACATCATGGCCTTGCCCCAAGGCACATGGAACGCCTGTCTGTCATCCCCCCAGTCAGCCCCGACCCCTTGGTGGCCTGTTTGAAGTGCCGGGGTTGCCCCCGCGGTTGCCATTGCTTCTTGTGTCATGCCTTTATCCTCGAAAATACTTTATGTCTTCAGTAACAGCGTGAAAAGCACCAGCCACACCAGCAATAAATAGTGCCAGTAGGTGGCGCACAGTGCCACGTTTTGCTTCACTTGCTCGTAGTCTGCTCGTCTCAAACGAATAGCGAGTCTTGCCAGGAACCAGATTCCACCCACCAAGTGCAGGGCGTGAATACCGGTGAACAGATAGAAAAAAGCATTCGCCGGATTCCTGACTGCGTAATAACCGGCCGCTACCAACTGATCCCAGGCAGCGAACTGACCCACAATAAAAACCAGCGTCAGCAACTCACCTGCGACGATGTAGGGTATGGTTCTGCCGCGTTCATCTCGCTTTGATGCATCACTAGCCAGTTGCATGGCAACGCTGGCCAGGACCAGCACCAGTGTGTTGAACCACAAGATCCGCGGATCTTTCAACACTTCCCAGTCTCCTGATTGCATGCGGGTGTAATATGAGATGATAAATAACAGAAACATAACGCTGATCACGGCCAGAAACATCCGTAAACCCGTATATCCTGCACTCCTGACAGTCAGAAAATCACCATGAATGCCATCAAGCTCCCCGGCATGATTCCAGGGTTTTGCGACTAATTTTTCAAACAAGCTCACGTGTGCTCACCCTCCTCTCTATCATAGGAATCATCAGCTTTGAGCACGTCTTCAGGCGCCATGGTTTGCGGGATGAAATCCTGGGCTGCGCCAGGCACACTGTAGTCATAGGCCCAGCGATGGACAACCGGCAATTGCACACCCCAGTTACCGTGTACCGGTGGGTTGTCAGGGGTCTGCCATTCGAGCGTGGTTGCCTTCCAGGGGTTACTGGAAGCCGGTTTGCCTTTGAAAAGGCCCCAGAACAAATTGAACAGGAAGATCAACTGCACGGCAGCCACAAAAAAGACAGCAACGGATATCCCGGCATTCATTGCCTGGGTGGATGCATCCAGGAACGAAGTATCACCCATTGCGTAATAGCGCCGTGGTAAACCCTGGATACCCAGATAGTGCATCGGCAAATAGATCGCGTAGGTGCCGAACAGGGTCAACCAGAAATGTATCCTGCCGAGCGTACCGTTGAGCATTCGACCGGTAATCTTGGGATACCAGTGGTAGATGGCACCGAATATGACCAAGATCGGAGAAACACCCATCACCATGTGAAAATGCCCGACTACAAAATAGGTATCGGACAGGGGTATGTCCACGGCCACATTACCCAGGAACAAACCAGTCAGACCACCATTGATAAAGGTGACGATGAAGCCGACGACAAACAGCATCGGGACCGTCATATGGATATCACCACGCCACAACGTCAACACCCAGTTATAAACTTTGAGCGCTGTAGGAATTGCGATAATCAGGGTCGTGGTGGCAAAGAAGAAACCAAAATACGGGTTCATGCCGCTGACGTACATATGGTGAGCCCATACGATGAACGAAATGCCGCCGATGGCAAGAATGGCCCACACCATCATGCGATAACCAAAAATATTCTTACGGGCGTGCACTGCAACCATGTCAGAGACCACGCCGAACGCCGGCAACGCTACGATATAAACCTCTGGGTGACCAAAAAACCAGAACAGGTGCTGGAACAGGATGGGGCTGCCACCCTTGGTTGCAGTCTGTTCACCCATTGACAGGATCACGGGCATAAAAAAGCTGGTGCCCAGTGCGGCATCTAGCAACAGCATGATGCCGGTGACCAGCAAGGCCGGAAATGCCAGCAGACCCAGGATGGTGGCCACAAAAATGCCCCATACGGTGAGCGGCATACGCATCAGGGTCATACCACGGCAACGCGCCTGTAATACGGTAGTCACGTAATTCAGCCCACCCATGGTGAAGGCCACAATAAACAGTACCAGCGAGACCAGCATCAGTATAATACCGCCGCCGATCCCGGGGGTGCCGGACAAGACCGCTTGTGGTGGATACAAGGTCCAGCCGGCCCCAGTTGGCCCGCCCGAGATAAAGAAGCTGTAACACAGCGTCAGCACCGACAGTAGGTAGACCCAGTAACTGAGCATGTTCATAAAGGGGAATACCATGTCCCGCGAACCGATCATCAGCGGAATCAGATAGTTACCGAAACCACCCAGCATCAGTGCCGTTAGTAGGTAGATCACCATGATCATGCCGTGCACGGTGATCGCCTGATAATATGCACTCGGCGTTATGAAGGAAAAGGTATCGGGGAAGCCCAGTTGCAACCGCATTACCAAGCTCAGCGCCAGTGCGACCAGGCCTATCGCGATCGCGGTTAACGAATACTGGATGGCGATGACCTTGTGGTCCTGGCTCCAGATGTATTTCGAGATGAAACTCTGCGGATCGTGGAGATGTTGTTCGTGATCCCTATCCGCAATTGAGACATGCGACATCAGAAACTCCTCATGGTCATTTGGATAGATATCATTGCTACAATTTTTCCTTCAATTCTGGTCATAAGCTGTTGATGTACGCCACAAGATCATTGATATCCTGTTCATCACGCACAATCCTAGCCATAAAGCCCATTTGTTTGCCATATAAATCCTGAGGATGGACACCCCTTATACCCTGCCGGTAGTTGTCGAGCTGTCTGACGATATACCAATCATTCATACCTCGCAGACGGGGCGCATTCAGTGCCCAAATACCCTGTCCTTGCGTACCATGGCAGTATTCACAAGTTACAAAAATATCACTACCGTGCTCAACATCACCCCCAATGGTATCGGTAGCCGGTATATCCGGCAGCGTGCCAATGAATGCCAGCAAGTTGTCGATAGCGGCATCGTCTGCCAGAGTTGCAGCCATCGGCGCCATTTGTGCACCGAATACGTCGGCTTCATGGGTGCCGCGCAGACCGCGCTGGTAGTTATGCAGTTGCCGTTTCATATACCAGCTATCCTGGCCAGCAAGCTTGGGAGCATTGAGCAGTGCATTACCTTCAGCTTGAGCGCCATGGCAGATGCTGCATAGTGCAAACATAGCCTGTCCAAGCTCCGGATTACCTGCCGGTGTGGCAGCCGTCTGAGCGTAGGTCGGGTAAGTGCTAAGCCAATTCTGGAAAGCAGCCTTTTCTTCAACCACCAACGCACCACGCATCGTATGGTGAGCGATACCACACAATTCTTCACACATAATATCGAACCGACCCATCCGGGTAGTCGTTAACCACATATAAGACGTCATACCCGGTATTAAATCCATTTTCACACGGAACTGGGGCACGGTGAAATTGTGCAATACATCTTTTGACCGCAGCATAAATTTATAGGCTTGATCAATCGGCAGGTGTAACTCAGCATCGGCGATTAGAATATCATCCTGACCGGCAGGATCATCCGGGCGCATCCCAAAAGGATTGTCGGCCGACATCATCTCCACACTTGTCTGGCCCAGCACGCCATCCTCACCTGGAAAACGGAAACTCCAGTGCCATTGCTGACCGACTACTTCAACCAGCGCGGCATCTTCAGGTACCTCGGTTACATTGCCATACACCCATAATCCGGGCGCCAGCATTGCAACCACACCGATGGCCGTGATCACAGAAAGCCAGGTTTCCAGTTTTTTACTCTCTGGCTCGTAGTGCACTTTGCGTCCCTCACGGTGGCGGAACTTAATCAACACCCAGATCAGGAATGCATTGACAGCAACAAAAACGATGCCAGTGACCCAGAATGTAAGATCAACGGTAAAGTCTATCGAGGCCCAGTTTGATGCAATCGGCGTAAACCACCACGGGCTCATCAAGTGAAACAGCAAAGTGATAACGACCAGTGCAAGAATTCCAATAGCAATTGCCATATTCTTTCCTTAATATCTCCAGATTTTCTATCCGCAAGCTTGATCAGCCGGCCTGGTTTGCTTCCAGTCAGTGCTGTCGAGGTTTCAAGGTGGTTAATAGTTGCTTTGTACAGAGCACAGAGTGTGCAAAATAAACCGTGCTTTTCATATACTCAGGCTCACCCGTTTTGTCAGCTATTAGTACCGGGATAAACAGTTATCTCAACCCCGCATTGTACTGATCTAACGAGTCATTTTTTTGACCTGAAATGAATCTAACTACCCCGACTCAGGTCGAGTGTCGCATATTTTTTTAGACTTTAAAAGATCTGTCTGAATACCCAAGTCTTGTAGTAATAAAATAAGTTACTTAAAAAGCATGTGCAAATGAAAACCCTTCTCATTC
>CAYZLS010000134.1:0-5427 GCA_964479355.1 uncultured Wenzhouxiangellaceae bacterium
CCGGGAACTGTTGAGGTGGGATCATGGTCTTTGTGTGCGGCACGGTTATAATTCACACACACCAGCAGGGGTAGAAGTGTGCAAGCGAGTAACGAAATACTAAAATACGATTCCCAGCAGCCCAGTGCTGCTGTAGATCAGGTATGTGTTTACCTGATTGAAAGTGGCCGTTTGAAGCAGGTTGATCTTGATCGCGCTGAAGTGTTTCGCGAGCAAAACGGGGGTGAACTCATCACCTTGCTGGTTCGTTTGGGCCTGGTCTCAGAACGGGATGTTGCCGAGGCTGAATCCAGTTTGTTAGAACTGCCGTTAAGAACCTCAGCAGATTTGCCGGAAAAAGCACCGGATGTCGGCAGACTCTCAATTCGTTTTTTGAAGCAGAACCTGCTGCTGCCGGTAAAAGTTACGAACACCAGCATGGTGGTCGTTATGGCTAATCCAAGGGACGAGTATGCGCTTAAAGCGCTAGCCATGGCCAGTGGTCGAGCCATTGTTACCGAAATAGGTGTTGCCTCAGAAATAGAAAATGGGATCGAGAAACTTTATGGTGGCGGCCGTAGTGCGATGGGCCAGATAATCGATACGCTTGGGGATGGCTCAGAAGATGAACTAACCGATGTTGAACACCTGCGTGACCTAGCTTCCGAAGCACCGGTTATCCGTCTGGTCAATCTAGTAATGCAACGGGCAGTAGAGGCACGTGCATCAGACATCCACATTGAGCCGTTTGAGAATAGACTCAAGGTTCGTTACCGCATTGATGGGGTTTTGCAGGAAGTTGAGGCGCCTCCAGCGAGTTCTACAGCAGCGGTCATCTCCCGCGTTAAAATTATGGCTAAGCTGAATATTGCGGAGCGT
The DNA here is from genome assembly GCA_964479355.1 of uncultured Wenzhouxiangellaceae bacterium. Taxonomy (GTDB): domain Bacteria; phylum Pseudomonadota; class Gammaproteobacteria; order Xanthomonadales; family SZUA-36; genus SZUA-36. Next base: position 859 of record CAYZLS010000134.1, read on the forward strand.
CGATTACCACAAGATGGCCGCATCATGCACCGAGTGCAGGGCAAGGAGCTGGATTTGCGGGTCTCGACGATCCCGACCTCACATGGCGAAAGCGTAGTGATGCGGATTCTCGATCGTGAAAGTATCGTGCTGGATTTTGACTCACTGGGTTTCGATGCGGAATTAAAGCAGAGTTTTGTCAACAATCTGGAAATGCCCCATGGCATTATCCTAGTTACCGGCCCGACCGGATCGGGCAAAACGACTACCTTGTATACAGCGCTAAGCCAGATCAATACACCCGAAAGAAAGATCATCACCGTGGAGGATCCTGTTGAGTATCAACTCGAAGGCATCAACCAAATTCAGGCTCAGTCGTCCATTGGACTGGATTTCGCCCATGCGTTGCGAGCCATCGTACGGCAGGATCCCGATGTCATCATGATCGGCGAAATGCGTGATCTGGAGACCGCCCGCATTGCAATACAATCAGCACTGACCGGTCACCTGGTGCTCTCCACTATCCATACCAATGACGCAGCAGGCGGCATTACCCGGATGCTGGATATGGGAGTTGATGATTATTTGCTGACCTCAACGGTCAATGCGATTCTCGCCCAACGTCTGGTGCGTACCCTGAGTGATGGTGCCAGAGAGTCGGTGCAGTTGTTGCCGGAAGTTGCGCAGGAAATGGGTTTTGGCGAATTTCTGGAACAGGGTAATTACACGGTTTACCGGCCGGTACCCAGTCAGGAAAATCCGTCCGGCTATTTTGGCCGCACCAGTATTCTAGAATTGCTGCAGATGTCAGACCCCATCCGGCGCCTGGTGATGCAGCAAGCAACCTCAGGAGGTATACACAAACAGGCAATCCAGGAGGGGATGCGGACTATGTACCAGGACGGCTTGTTGAAATGTCTTAAGGGTGTCACCACGATTGAAGAAGTCCTTCGAGTGACACAAGAAGCCTGATGCCTTTGTTCGAATACAAAGCGGTGGCGCCTTCCGGCGAGACCGTACACGGGACCATAGAGGCCGTCTCCGAGGCAGGAGTAATTGCCAAACTCCAGGAAGGCGGCAATATCCCCTTATCGGCCAATGCCGCCGGGCAGGGTGGTTTCAATTTTGATTTCCTGAGACTCAGGCGGCGGGGGATGAATGGGCGTGAAGTGCTGCAGTTTACCCAGCAAGTCGCTACTTTGCTGGGGGCGGGATTGCCGCTAGATCGATCCCTGCAGGTACTGCTCGAACTGGCGGAAAATCAACGGGTCGAAAATGCTGTGACCAGTATTCGTGATCACGTGCGCGAAGGCGGCAGTCTTTCTGATGCACTGGAAGCCCGGTATGGTTCATTCAGCAGGCTGTTTGTCAACATGGTCCGGGCCGGTGAAATCGGTGGCTCCCTAGATAAAACACTGGATCGCCTGGCAGACTACCTGGAGCGCTCAAAAGAGCTCAAGGACAGTGTTGTTTCCGCCATGATTTATCCGATTATGTTGATGTTCCTCGCTGGCGGATCTTTGATTTTGTTACTGATCTATGTGATTCCCCAGTTCACACCTATTTTTGCAGAATTGGGTGGGGATTTACCGATGGTGACCAAAATTGTGTTGGCATTCGGTAGTGTTTTGCAGAATTTCTGGTGGGGGTTGGTTGGCCTCGGAGTGCTGGCGGTGATGCTGTTCCGGCGAATGCTGGCCAACCCGGATCAACGCGTGCGCTTCGATACCCATGTGCTGGGAATGCGTTGGGTAGGCGACCTGGTGGCCAAAATGGAAATTGCGCGCCTGGCACGTACCTTGGGTACTTTACTCGCCAATGGCGTGCCACTCTTATCCGGTCTGTCCATTGCCCGCAATGTGATGACCAACAGTGTGTTGCGTCAGGAACTTGTGGAAACCACCGAGCAGGTTAAAACGGGTGGTAGCCTGGCAAAAAACCTGGTTCGCAACGGCCATTTTCCACGCATGGCATTACAAATGGTGAGTGTGGGTGAGGAAACTGGCCAACTGGATTCAATGTTGTTGAAAGTTGCAGATTCCTACGACAAGGAAGTACGCATCACCATCGATCGTTTGCTGGCAATTTTCACACCGGCAATTACCTTGTTAATGGCGGTTATGATCGGCACCATTGTGATGTCGGTGTTGATGGCAATAATGAGTATTAATGAACTGGTGGGCTAAAAAAATGGTCACACACAAGTAAAGCAATATGCAGCCTCGGTCAACGGTCGTACCAAAGCCGACCACCCGGGTTGAGAGTTCAGCAGGAGACTTAAAAATGGAATGTAAAATGAATTATCGCAGGAACTACCAACCGTTGGAGTCTGCACAGGCAAACAGACAAAACGGGTTTACGCTGGTCGAATTGCTACTGGTTCTGGTGATACTGGCGCTGATTGCCGGTCTGGTATTGCCAGGCATTATCGGCAAGGCAGAGAGTGCGAAAGTTAAAGCAGCCTCGTCACAGATCAGCCGTATTTCGATGTCGGTGGAGAGTTTTTACCTGGATACCGGTAACGTGCCTGCAAACCTCGATGAGCTGGTCAGCCAACCTTCTGGTGTGAGTGGCTGGACCGGTCCCTATATCAAGAACTCCCTGCTGAAAGACCCCTGGGGCCGGCCATACCAGTTCCGGGTGCCGGGCGACCATGGCGACTTTGACATTCAGTCGTTTGGCGCTGACGGTCAACAGGGTGGTGAAGGTAAAAACGCTGATATCACCAGTTGGCAATAGGTTTAACCTGGCTAAGGGTTTGAACATCCCGTATTACAATTTGCATAGCACGGCAAAGGGCTTCACGCTGGTTGAGCTGATGGCGGTGCTGGTCATCATTGCGCTGGTAATGGGCCTGGTGGCAACCTCTTTATCACGCAGTGTGTCCGCAGCGGAATCACGGGTTGCGACGCGTAAGCTCGTGGCCTCGTTGCGCTATACGCGAACCCAGGCAATGGTGGGTAAGTCTGAGCAGGTATTCCTGGTCAATACTGAGCAGCGCAGCTACCAGGCCCCGGGGCGTAAACAGGTCACCTTGCCTAAGGGTGTGGATCTGACCATTACCACGGCACGCTCAGAACTAACTTCCGAAGAGGTTGCCGGAATACGTTTTTTTCCAGATGGCGGTTCGACCGGTGGTCACATCGAGTTGCTCGTCAATGGCCGTGAGTATCGCGTTAATGTTGCCTGGTTGACCGGTGCGGCAACGCTGGCAAGAACGGAAGGATAATGGTCTTAAGGTCAGCATCGCAAAACCAGACCGGCTGTCGGTCACGTGGATTTACCTTGCTTGAAGTGATGCTGGCATTTGTTGTATTTGCCTTGAGTTTCGCAACTGTGCTGGAAATCGTGGCTGGCTCGATGCGCAGTGTTACACGCTCGGCTGATGATACTGAAGTTGCTTTGTTGGCCCAGTCGCTTGTCGATTTGGTAGGCACCGAGATTGCACTTGAAGAAGGTGAATTTAGCGGTACCGGGCTTGATCGCTACCAGTGGCAACTGGGCATCTCTGCTTATCAGGCTACAAACGAGAGTGGGCGTATCCTGGAACTCGCTGAATTAACCGGCACACAATTGTTGCGCATTGATCTGGATATCAACTGGATGCAAGGTCGCCGGCAACGTGATCTGCATTTCAGTACCATTCGCAGCGTGCTGGCGAATCAGCCATGAACAGGCTTGACATGACACTAGGCACTGATCAACGCGTGATTCGGAAACTGGGGAATACCGCAGGCTTCACCCTGGTTGAGTTGCTGCTGGCCATTGCCCTTATGAGCATTCTGCTGGGCCTGGTTTATGGTGGATTGCGGGCGGCAACGCGCTCGGCGCAACAGGGCGAGACACGTCTGGCCAAGGGTGGGGAACTGCGTACGGCGCACCAGTTTGTGCGCCGGCAACTCAATCAGATGTTGCAGTTACCTTTTGCGGTTACTGACGATGATGCCGCGACTCGCATCTTATTTGAAGGTGATCCCAGCCACATTCAATTTGTGGCGCCCATGCCGGGTTACCTGGGTGCAGGTGGGCCCCAGGTACAGTTGTTGGAGTTGACCGGTGGTCATGGTGGTCGGGTGTTGCAGTTCAGCCATGCATTATTGCAGGGCTTTGAGCCGGCACAGTTACTTGAGCGTGAACCGGTGGTGTTGCTGGAGGATGTGGATACGGCAAGTTTTGAATTTTTACAGGCTGGTGAAAACGGTGCGACTGCCAGTTGGATCCCGAGCTGGGAGCAGCCGGGCAAATTACCACTTGCCGTTCGGTTGAGCCTGGAGTTTGTTGAACCCGCGCTGCTTTTGTGGCCGGAACTGGTCGCCGGTGTGCGGCTCGATGAACAGGCCATCAACAACCGTGCTGGCAGGCAACCTTATGAGCAAGCCATCCAGGACCTGATCAATCGCGGGGGCGAGTCACAGCCATGAAAATCGGCGAACCTTTCAAGCGGCAGCAAGGTATAGCCCTGGTATTGGTGTTGTGGGTCTTGTTATTGATTACCATAACGACCAGTGCCTTTGCACTGATGGCGCGCATGGATCGACTGGAGGCCAATACTTTGTTGTCCGGTACCCAGGCCCGTTTTAGTGCTGAGGC
>CAYZLS010000135.1:0-5424 GCA_964479355.1 uncultured Wenzhouxiangellaceae bacterium
TGGTAACTGAGACCGGCGCTTTCAAAATAGTCCGCTAGGTTCTGCTCCAGCGTGGTGCCCTGGGCCACACAGATGGTCGCACCACCCAGATCGGTGACGCGACTGACCTGCTTGTCCTTGCGCATCATGAAGCCCTGGCCGTCGTAAAAATAAATGCCTGCGTAATCCAAACCCAATGAGACGTCGCGCAAATAGGACCAGGTGGCGCCAGCTGGAAACAGATCAATGGCCCCCGATTGCAACAGAGTGAATCCAGTTTGTGGCGTGGCCAGCACATACTCCACTTTCAGCTCGCCAAACACGGCTGCGGCTATGGTTTTACAGTGATCCACTTCAAAACCCGCCCGGTTTCCGGAGGCATCCAGATAACTGAAACCCATACCCGATTCGGTGATGCCGCACTTCAAAGAGCCGCGAGCCCGGACCTCATCCAGGGTATCTGCTCTGGCCTGTGAAATGACCAGCGGCATCGTCAGTGGCGCGATGGTAAACATTAGGCAACTCAGTTTTATGATTTTTGCGATCGTTATGGCCATGTTTCTGTGTCCTTGGCAAAAGCGATTTAGAACTCACCCTCCAGCATGCCGAAGTCTTTCAGCATTTCATGAGCAGTGATAACGCCCATGCCACTGATGCCACCGCCCGGGTGACAGGACGGGCCCGCCAGGTACATTTTGTCTAATGGGCCTCGATATTGCGAATATCCCGGGAATGGCCGGAAATAGCCCAACTGCGCCAGCGTGCGTTCGCCACCGGAAGGTACGCCACCAACGAAGCAGGGATTGTGTGCTTCCATGTCCTCGGGTGAATGCGAGAAGCTGGCAATGATGTTGTCATCTGACATATTGGTAGTGTACTTGCGCAGTGTCGTGATCAATTCCTGCGAATACTCAGCTTTGATGTCGGACCAGCAACCGCTGGTCAGTTTGCTGGGCACAAAGGTGTCGATCATAAAAGTCTGCTTGCCCTCCGGTGCCCGGGTAGGATCGTGCAGACTCCAGCAATGACCGTGTACCGGCGGAGTGGAGGAAGGCTTGCCCACTGACAACTCGGCAAAGTGCCGATCGATATCCGCCATGCTGGTGATGGTACGCTGGAATGGCGCTTTACTGATGTTGACGCTGCCGATGTACTGGGGCGCTTCGTGCAAAGCGAAATGCACGCGGAAGGAAGCCACATCACCGAATGTAAAGTTCTGCACCTGGCGACGGAAATCGGCGTTCAGGTGCTCCTCATCCATCAGTTTGAGGAAGGTTTGTTGTGGTTCTAGGGAACTGACCACACCGCGGCTGGCGGTGATTTCCGTACCATCTTCCAGCCGGATACCGGTTGCTGTACCGTCATTGACCAGGATCTTGGACACGGGGCTGTTGGTCAGCACCTTGCCCCCATTGGCGTTCACATAAGACGCCAATGCGTTTGGTAAGGCAATACTGCCACCCTTGGGTATGGCCTGGCCATACACATGAATAGCCGGGATCATGATGTAGAAGGTTGAACCCGCACCTTGCTGGGTGGGTTTGATATTCGGCCCCAGGGCCCAACTGGTTATGAAGGCCTGTATGTGTGGATTTTCAAAATTTTCCATCACAAAGGCCTTCGCACTGAGATTGTAGTTGCGCAACATCTTTAGGCCTTCAGTGCTCTTTTCCATGGCAGCAGGCAAATAACTGGGCGGTGAGGGTGGCGTGAACATATTTCGTGTGAAGCCATCCTTGATTTCTACAAAGCCATCATAGATCTCGCGATAGCGCGCCGCATCCTTTTTAGAGTATTCAGCAATACTGTCACAGGTTTTGTCCAGATCACGATAAACAATGACGCCCTGGCCCTCTTCCATTGGATGACCCATAATTTCATCTTCGCCCCACAGATATTCCAGACCGTAGTTTTTCAGCTCTGGCATCAGGTCGCGGATATAGGGGTTGGCGTGAATCCAGACGTGGTTGGAGCCAAACAGGTCATGTCTGAAACCCGGCTCAGTCAATTCGCGGGTGACAGCACCGCCGCCTACCCAGTCATTGCGCTCGGCAACCAGGGTGCGAAGACCGGCGCGACACAGTACTGCCGCACAAGCCAGGGCGTTATGGCCGCCGCCGGCAATGACAACATCATAATCAGACATACAAAGCTTACCTATTCAGTGTTTTGTGATTGGAGCATGCGGTTGGAGCGGATTTCGCCCAGCAGCAAATATTTCCAGGGAAAGTCGGTTTCAGTCAGCGGCATCCCGATGACCACTGGGCCCTCCTGCTCAAAGCCCAGTTGAATTTTCTCTTCAAGCTCGGCCACCGAATGAACGGTATAGCCGGTCGCACCGAAACTCTCGGCCATGGCGGCGAAATCCGGGTTGGTCAGATCAGTGCCGATCACCCGGCCATCGTAGCGTTTAGTTTGTGCACGTGCGACGTTGCCATACGCCCCATCGCTGAACACGATGATGACCATGTTGAGATGGTAACGCACTGCCGTAGCCAACTCTCCACAATGAAACAGAAAGCCGCCATCGCCGCTAATGGCAATGACTTTTTTGTCTGGGTTGGCGACTTTCACACCTATAGCCGTGGGCAAGCCATAACCCAGGTTGCCTGCATAACCACTGGTAATCAGGGTCCGTGGCGCATAAACGGGATAACCGTACCAGGAGGTATAACCGACTTGTGTGATCTCATCCACCAAGATGCCGTTGTCTGGCAAAGCAGCACGAATTACAGCCAATATCGACATCTGAGGCTGTACGTTGTCAGAAAACGCCTGGCGCATTTCCTGCTGGAAAGCTTCCAGCTCCTGCTGACGCGAAGGCCGTTGCTGCAGGTCCTTCGCTGCCAGACTGGACAGCAGACTGGCTACTGACGGTGCTGCATCAGCGATAATGCCCACATCGGGTTTGGAGATACGGCCGATTTCGGTGGGGTCAATATCAATGTGTATGGTCTTCAGGTTGACATCGATACCCCAGTGCATACGCGGGTACTTGAAGCGTGTGCCGATGGCGATAGCCACATCAATTTCAGGCCACATGCGGTGACCGGCAGGAAAACTGTGAGCTAGGTAATGCCGGTCGCTGAGCACACCCCGACCTCCACGCTGCGACACCACTGGCGCCTGCAACAGTTCAGCCAGTTGTCGAATTTCATCACAGGCATTGATGGCTCCAGTCCCTACCAGGATCATGGGTTTTTTGGCATTGGCCAGTAATTCTGCCGCCTGTTCGATCAGAATCGGGTTGTCTACCATAGTTTCCTGATGTGTGATGGGCTCAAGCATCTCGACTTCGGCATCTTCGTACATAAAGTCCAGCGCCATTTCCAGCGAAACCGGGCGTCTGCGGCCGGTTGTAAGCTGGCGGAAAGCTTCCCTGACCGCGCCAGGAGCGTGCGAGGGATGCTCAACCCGCGTGGCCCATTTGGTCATGCGTTGCAAAATGCCCAGCTGGTCAGGCACATCGTGCAGATAGCCCACACCCTTGCCAATCCCGTTGGAGGGAATCTGGCCAGTCAGACACAAAACCGGTTCGTTACCCGCATAGGCCGTGGTCAAAGCCGCACCGGAATTCAGCACACCTGGGCCTGGCACCACGGTATAAACGCCCACCTTCCCGCTGGAGCGGGCATAGCCGAAGGCCATGTAAGCAGCACCCTGTTCGCTGCGCGTGGTGATCAGATTGATGTCGTCGCCCTTGGCATACATTGCATCAAATAACTCGTAAGTCTGCCCTCCGGGAATTCCAAATATGGTGTCGATGCCGTAATTCAGTACGGAATCCATCAAGGCCCGCCCACCCTTCATTTTAGCCATTGTGGAATTCTCCTTTTTGCCATTCGCGAACTGTCTACCTGCGGGGTGCAGATGATAAACTGGCACCAGTTGAACTTAGTGAAGTTCGATTTACAAGACAAACGAAAGATATTGATGTTGGTCATTAGCAGCAGTAACCTGTTGGACGGATGAGAACAGGCATCAAACTGCTATAGTTCAGGTCCCTAGGCAGTAGATCAACGAATTAACCACCCGTTCATCAACAGGACTTCCCGTGCAAAGCTCAACATCACCTCGCCGATTACCACCACTCAATGCCGTTCGGGCTTTTGAAGCGGCTGCACGTCACTGCAGCTTCACGCGAGCTGCGGATGAGTTGTTTGTAACTCAAGGAGCGGTCAGTCACCAGGTAAAACTGCTGGAGGAGTGGTTTGGCTTTCTGTTGTTTGACCGGCACAAGCGCGAGTTGCAGTTGACCCGCAAAGGCGAAGAGTACTTACCTGTGGTGCGCATTATGCTGAATGATTTGCATATTGCAACGCGGGCTTTGCTGAATGGGGATGATGAACGCACCTTATGTGTGTCTGTAGCCGAGTCGTTTGCAGTCAACTGGCTGATCAATCGCCTGGGTCGCTTTCGAAAACGTTACCCGAACTGGGACATACACCTTGCTTCCCAGAATCAAATCGATGACCTGGGTAATGTGATCGGCGAAGAAGGTCCAAACTGGGTGGATCTCAGAGTACGTTACGGACGTGGAAAGTGGCCGGGACTCCACATCACAAAGCTGTTTGATGAAGAGGTTTTTCCGGTTTGCAGCCCGGAATTGATCGATCTGGCTCATCCGATCAAGCAATTAGAAGACCTGGCTGGTTACGTGTTGATACATGATGATATGCAGATGTCCTGGGAATCCTGGGTGCGATCAGTGGGTTATTCCGAGAGCATCAGCGCCAAGGGGCCCAGGTTCAGCCATTCGCATATGGCTTTGCAGGCGGCCCTGAATGGTGAGGGCATCGTACTGGGCCGCAGTGTGCTGACGCAGGATCACCTGAAGACAGGACAATTGCTTCGCCCAATTGAGATCTCCGTGCCCGCTGAGCACTGTTACTTTCTGCTCTGCCAGGAACGCATGGTGGGTGACGCCAAAGTCAAAGCTTTCACTGCCTGGATCATGGAAGAAGCCAGGGCTTTCAACGCCGGTCGATAAAGATACCGACTGGTGATCCGTTCGTGGCCTCAACAGGGATTGTAGTACACGCAGATAGCACACTTGGGTGGAGAAGAGACGTGGGCTCATGTAACACGAAACATCAAACCAAAGAAGCCGTCAATCAAATGTGTTTTTTTGAGGGTGTAAATCTAACTGTCTAACTGCTTATCATAGCCCCCATAATTGGGGAAGGATAAGCAGTTACACAGTTTTAATTATAGTCTCAGTTAATAGCACCTTTTTACATAGTCTCATAACTCTTTACCTTTGCTACTTAAATTGTACTTGTTCACCATATAGTTTGTGCTTTTTTTGCACATCACTTATATTCGAAAATAGGGTGAAGAGTATTAACCCCTCTAAATATATCTAGGGTCTGTCAAAATGCAGATAGTTTGTCGCAAAACGTGCCAATAGGTTCAATTGTACAGTTTGCTACATTTCCTTTACCT
>CAYZLS010000136.1:0-5421 GCA_964479355.1 uncultured Wenzhouxiangellaceae bacterium
ACAGGTTTCTTACACCCGTGTCCGGGTCCTTGGCGATTACAACGCTCGAGGTCAAGTAGCGACCACCGTCACCGACTGAGTGGTGTGGCACAGGAAGTTCGTGCAGGTTGATGTCGGTTTCAATCACTTCGTTGGCAGGCCCTGACTCCAGGATCACGGGTTCCATAGGCTCGCTCTGCCAGGCGCGTATCTCGTCTGTCAGTACAAAGGGCAGCTCGCTGCTGGCACAGTTGAAGACTTTGGCCATGACATCCAGGTTCCAGTACAACCCGATCAACACGGAGTAATCGCTGCCTTTGACCTTCTCAAACAGCACGACCTTGTCGCCCTCGAAACGTTTTGCAATGCCTGCAAGTTCCAGGTGCGGGTCGACTTCGGTCTTTACCCTTATCAGCTGCTTGTTTTCCTCAAGGAAGGCGATATAGCCCTGCATATCCGTCAGCTTTCTTTCAGCCAGATCCATTGCTATCTCCCATTTTTCTAGCTACTGCCAGCGTTGCATTGAAACAGGACGAGACAGCAGGTGATAGACAAATATAGCTGCGTTTTCTATAAAGCGATCGGCGGCCAAATCCCGCCATCAACCAAATTTCTCGCGACTGTTGAGTGTGTCAGGGTATCAATTCGCCAGCGACATCCACCACTGGATAAATGCAAGCACTGATGTAAAAGTGCAATGTTTGAGTAAATTTATCAATTTACTGCGACGCAGCATGCCCTCCTGAGGAATCGGGCCCTCCGGATTCCTGCTCATGCACTGACATAAACGACGTCTTATTATCTCTAGTGACTAGGACAGTCCGATTCATAAAACCCGCAACCACTTCAGAGTATTTTATTATCCCCTATTACAATGCGTGGACTAATCTCCTTCAGCAGACACTGCTGGCTTATTCTCTAGATAGATGGAAAATTCATCCGGGGCTCGCATTTTTTCATGGTTGCCAATGGCGGAGACCAACTGTATCTCGGAAGTTCCCGGGTTGGTAAAACACACCTCAACACCACTCGCAACCAGCGTTTCAAGCAGACTTTCTGCCCCATTCACGTAGATGTGGCCTGCTCAGGTTCCAAGCTGAAAATCTTACCTGGGTTGAGTATGCCCTGAGGATCCAGAGCCTGCTTAAGGGTTTTCATCAGTGCAATCTCAGCATCGCTGCGCGAATGCTTGAGATACTGTCGTTTCGTTAGTCCGATGCCATGTTCAGCCGAAATCACGCCCTCACGGTGTTCCAATGCCCCGTAAATGATGTTTTCTACTGCCTGCACCTCGCTGGCTTCCATGCTTCCAACGGTGAGCACAAGGTGAATGTTGCCGTCACCGAGGTGCCCGAATACGACCATTTTTGAAGCTGGCCAGCGCTGGGTCAATTGAGCGCGGACCTCGTTGACGTAATCATCCATACTGAGGATGTCCAGACTGATATCGAAAGAGATGTGTGGGAACAAGCCCTTCCACAGGCCTTCAATATCATCACGGATAGCCCACAGGGATTGACGTTGCTGCTTACTTTGGGCGATGACAGCATCACTGACCAGATCATTTGCCATCGCTGCCTCGAGTGCATCCTCAAATCTGATCTTGTCGGCTGCCTGCTGTGCGCCGGTAGACTCGAGCAATACATAAAATTGATGATTATCTCCTAACGGTTTACCGTGATGGGAGCCGTCAGCAACAATTAACTGGTAGAAATCGTTCCACATCACTTCAAATGCACTGAGTGTGCCACCAAGTGCCGCATCGATCACCCTCAGAAATCGTCCCAGACGGTCAAAATCTTCAACTGCAACCAGTGCGGTATTGCATGAGCGGGGCAGGGGGTGCAGCCGTAGTACGGCCCTGGTAATGACGCCCAGCGTGCCTTCTGAGCCGATAAACAACTGTTTCAGGTCATAGCCCGTATTGTTCTTGAGTACACCCGAGAGTGATGAAATGATTGTTCCATCGGCCATTACGGCTTCAACTCCTAACAATTGCTCACGAATCATGCCGTAGCGGATAACGCTGTTACCGCCGGCATTGGTAGAAATGTTTCCGCCAATGGTGCAACTGCCACGTGCGCCCAGGTCCAGTGGGAACAGCAAATCAGCTTCTTCCGCTGCAGCCTTGACCTTTTGCAAGATGGCGCCAGCTCCGACCGTTACGCTGCGGTTAATGGTATCCACCGTATTAATGGTGGCCATATGCTCCAGGGATAGCACGATATCGTTACCACTAGCCATGGCTCCGCCTACCAGACCAGTCAATCCACCATGGGTGACCACTGACTGGCCATTGGCGTGGCAGATTTTCATGACTGCTGATACTTCCTCTGTATTTGCAGGACGAATGATGGCCCTGGCCTGGCAGCCGCCTATCAGTGGCCATGAGTCTAAACGAGCGGCGACATCCTCACCCAGTAATACAGCACCGGGCCCGACGATATTTTGTATCTCATCAATAATATCAATCATATTGATTACAGTATGTTATCTCTTAAACTTGAGAAGTGTGTTTAATAACGTACCTGCCAATTTTCCATACGGAGGCGCGAGGTATTTCAGAGCGCTGAAACTCGACTGGTAAAAAACCGGGCGGAGTTTGGAAAAGGTAGCAAAGCCTTCATAACCATGATAGTGCCCCATACCACTGGCACCGACGCCACCAAATGGCAAATCGTGCTGTCCGGGGTGGATTAGCGCATCGTTCACACAGACACCACCGGACATCACGTGATCAAGATAAAAGTTTTGCAAATCACGGTTACCGGTAAACGGGTAAAACGCTAGCGGACGGTCACGTTGGTTGATATATATCAATACATCTGCTGCTTCCTGGTAGGCAATAACGGGCAGGATTGGGCCGAATATCTCCCGTTGCATCAAAATCATCTCAGGCGTTGCGTTCAAGACCAGGTGCGGTGAGATTTTCCTTAATTCTGGAGCCGATTCCTGCCCTAGCGCAAGATTGACCAGTGTTGCACCGTGACGGGCGGCATCGGCCAGGGCCTGGCTAAGACGGGTATAGGACTTTTGATCGATGATGGAGGTGTAGTCGCTACTGTTAATATCCGGGCAGTGCTGGGCCACCCAGGCTTTGCACCTAGCCACAAAATCCTCGGTGCAATCTGCCGGAACAAATACATAATCAACACTGACACAGACTTGACCCGCATTAAAAAGCTTGGCGGACATGATGCGCTCAACCGCTTTTTGGAGCGGGTAATCACTTGCAATCACCGCCGGCGATTTACCGCCCAGTTCCAGCGTAACCGGCGTCAGGTTTTTGGCTGCTGCTGCCATGACCGCCTTGCCGGTGGCACCGGAACCAGTGAATAACAGATGATCAAAAGCCAGTTTCGAGAACTCAATACCAACCCGTCCGGTCTCCTCAAAAAATTGCAGTTTTTCCGCAGGAAAATAATCTGCTGACAATTTGATCAGCAGACTGGATAAATGGCGGGAATTCTCCGACATTTTGACCATTGCACGATTACCGGCGGCGAAGATATAGACCAATGGGGTAAAACTGAGCTGAATGGGGAAGTTCCAGGGCACGATGACCCCTACGACACCCAGAGGCTGTGGTATTACCCGGTTTTTTGCGCCTGGATACACGCTGAAATCGATTTCGCGGCGCTGTACTCTGCTCCACTTTTTGAGGTGCTTCAAGGCAAAATTAAGACCGTCCATTACCACGATAATTTCTGCCATCAAAGTTTCATGACGTGAGCGGTTTCCGTAATCCCGGTTGATGGCATCTATAAGAGCCTCGTGGTTTTCGCTGAGCAAGCGCTTAAGGCTAAGCAAATCCTGCTTGCGTTGCGCGTATGTTGGGTTTGGCGCAGAAAAATAGGCTGTTCGTTGTTGCGCCAAGCAATGGGTCAAGCCGGCCTGTGCTGACACATCCGTATTTGACTGCAAATCTTGCACAACAGTACTCATTTTAGTTAGTTCCTCCAAGGATCAAAAAGTATAAACTAAGCGATCATTAAATTTTTCTGATTCTACTTGAAAATGCTGCCAAACTTCACAACCCTGTTAGCTCAAAATCGTTGCATGTAAAAATATGAGTAGTAAACGAACACTAATTGAGAAATTACACTCCAAAAGCGCCAGTATTGGGGTCATCGGCCTCGGCTATGTTGGTTTACCTCTGAGCCTGCGCTTTTGCGAAGCCGGCTATCAAGTAATTGGTTTTGATATCGACCTGGCAAAAGTAGCCCAGTTGAATGCGGGTCATAGTTACATTCGAATCTTTGATGATGAACTAGTTAATTCTGCAATTAAAGCCGGCTTCGAAGCGACCACCGATTTTTCCCAGAGTAAAAATCTTGATGCCCTTATCATTTGTGTGCCGACACCTCTACAGGATAATCACGAGCCGGATATCAGTTTTGTAACTGACACAATGGAGTCATTACTGCCTTTTTTGCGTCAGGGGCAAGCCATTTCGCTGGAAAGTACAACCTACCCAGGTACGACCGAAGAGGAGCTGAGGCCGAGGATTGAGGCGGGTGGTTTTAAAGTCGGCAAGGATATTTTCTTGGTCTATTCACCTGAAAGAGAAGACCCGGGTAATACGCAATACTCGACCCGTACAATACCTAAATTGGTTGGTGGCAGCACGACTGCCTGTCTGGCTGTGGGTAAAGCACTTTACGATCATGTAATAGCTCAGGTTATAGAAGTCAGTTCCACTCGTGTTGCAGAAATGGCCAAATTGCTGGAAAACATTCACCGCGCGGTGAACATTGGGCTGGTTAACGAAATGAAGATCGTAGCCGATAAAATGGACATCAATATTTACGAGGTGATTGATGCCGCGGCCACCAAGCCTTTCGGTTTTGTACCGTATTACCCTGGACCCGGCCTCGGTGGTCATTGCATCCCCATAGATCCGTTTTATCTTGCCTGGAAAGCCCGTGAGCATGGTATTAATACCCGCTTTATTGAACTGGCAGGTGAGATCAACAGCGGCATGCCCAAATATGCTGTAGACAAGATTAGCGAGGCGCTACTTGCCGACGGCAAAGCCTTGGCAGGCAGCAAAGTGCTGATGCTGGGCATTGCTTACAAAGCAAATGTGGACGATACCCGTGAATCACCTGCAGTGGAGATCATGTGGCAACTACAACAATACGGTGTGGAAATCAGTTATTCGGATCCCTGGGTGCCAGTGTTTCCGAAAATGCGTAAGTATAGTTTTGAGCTACAACGTTTGGTGCTCACATCAGCGGCGATAAGTGCTTGTGATTGCGTGGTTATTGGTACAAATCATGACGCCTTTGACTACGACCTGATCAGGCAACATGCAAGGCTAATTGTTGATACACGTGGTGTTTATCGGCGCGATCCTGCAGGTGTTGTGCAGGCCTGAGGTGTTTTATGCTGAACCTTGTCCAGGTGAAATATCTGGCCCGGATCTCTGGCGGCGTTGTT
>CAYZLS010000137.1:0-1177 GCA_964479355.1 uncultured Wenzhouxiangellaceae bacterium
GGCTGCACATACCTTATGTGGAGCCATTGGCATGGAGTTCAAACGCACACCGACAGCGTCGTGGATCGCATTAGCGATGGCCGCTGGGGGCGGTATGATGGAGTGCTCACCGCAACCGCGGACTCCGTACGGATGGGTCGGATTAAGCGATTCCAGTATCACCGTTTCGATCATTGGGATATCCAGCGTCGTCGGCATCCGGTAGTCAAGCATACTGGCATTTTTCAAATGCCCCTCAGCGTCGTAAAAGTATCCTTCGTTCAAGGCCATTCCTATCCCCTGAACTGCCGCTCCCTGCATTTGCCCTTCAACATAATCAGGATGCACCGCTTTTCCAACATCCTGAAATACCGTGTATCGCAAGATATCCACCTTACCGGTTTCAGGGTCTACCTCGACATCGGCTAGATGGACACAAGTGCCGGGAATAAAACTTTGAGCTGCCCCGCTGTCATGGACGGTGATGGGACCACCAGTTTCATGTAATTTCTCACATACTTCATAAAACGTCATCGTTAGATTTGCATCTTCTTTATTACTGAACACACCTTTGTCCACGATCACCAGTTCGTGATCCGTTTCCCAAAGCAGGGCAACCCTGGATGCCATCTGGCCCAGAACTTTCTGTGCAATATCATAAATGACCACGCCGGTTGCGTAAGTGGTACGGCTTGCCACTGTTGGTAAGGAAAAACCAACGGCTTCAGTATCTCCTACCGATGCGGTAACATGTTCAATATCAATCCCCAGTGCCTCGGCTGCCTGCATGGCAAATGTCATACGCGTACCACTCAGGTCCGGACAGGATGTCGTTACGTGCACTGAACCATCTGGATTGATGGAGATTTGTGCGCTGGAGGTTTCACCGAGACAAAACCACATGGTGTAGGCCATGCCCCGCCCTTGATTTTCACCAGTCAGGGGCTCCGTATAGTGTGGATGGGCTTTGACCGTCTCCATCATATTGACAGTATCTATCGGCGCACAGGGAAAACCTGCCACCAGCAAATCACCGGTTTTCATTAGATTTTTCATACGGAAATCGACGATATCCATTTTGAGTTCATGGGCCAGTTCATCGATTATCTGTTCAACTGCAAACAAGGCCTGAGCCGCACCGGGTGCCCTATACGGGCGCATCGTAGGCTTATTAACGATGACATCAAAGCCGTTTATC
>CAYZLS010000137.1:1187-5398 GCA_964479355.1 uncultured Wenzhouxiangellaceae bacterium
TCTGGATATTGGGAATGTTGTAACGAGAAGTCGATGAAATCGCACCCAGAAAAATTGGACCACCTGCATAAGCGCCGGCTTCATACGCCAAGTGCAAATCAGCGGCGACCAGGGTGCCGTCTTTTTTCGCACCAAATTTCAACTTCACATAGGTACCAGAGCTGGGTCCGGTAGCACGCAATACTTCGTCACGTCGAAGCGCAATTTTCACCGGGTGATGCGATTTCCTTGAAAGCATGGCGGCAATAGGTTCCAGGTACATGCGTTCCTTACCTCCAAATGCGCCGCCGATTTCCATAGGAACTACTTTGACATTTGCCATCGGCACCAATAGCACTTCAGCCACATGATCGCGCAAGTTGAATATTCCCTGTGTCGCAGTCCACACGGTGATGTAGTTATTATCGTCCCAGTTCACTGTTGTAATGTGGCTTTCGATATAACCCTGGTGGATTGTCTCTGAAGTAAATTCTCTTTCAAGAATGATGTCTGCCTTGGCAAATCCCTTCTCGATATCGCCACTTCCCATTTGCATACGGGTTGCATTCGGCAAGTATTTCTCCGTCGGTAAAATAAAAGCGCCAGGTAGGAAATTCTCATGAATGACAATCGCATCATCGGCCATGGCAGATCGAACATCCAACACGGACGGCAAAAGTTCATATTCCACCTTGATTAAATTTACCGCTTCCTCTGCGATGTGTGGGTTATCCGCTGCTACCCCGGCAACAGCATGACCGTCGTACAGGACCTTGTCCCGGGCGATGCAGTTAGCGGCGACTTCACCAATATTAACCGTACCAGCAGAACCCTGGCTGATCATTCGGTTTTCGATTAGGGGAAAATCGGCACCTGTGACGACGGCGCGCACACCGGGCAATGCCGCTGCGGCGCTGGTGTCAATCGATTTGATTTTTGCGTGGGCGTGAGGACTGCGCAGGATTTTTCCATGGATCATATCAGGTAAATAGAAATCATCACTGAATAAGGCACGGCCGGTTACTTTGTCTAATCCATCCGGGCGGATCGGGCGCGTGCCCAGTACACGAAATTCTTTTGCTAATGTTTCTGGATTATTCATTGTTATGCCTCCGCCATGCTTTCGGTTGCTACCATCACAGAACGGATCAACTTGTCGTAGCCAGTACAGCGACAAAGATTACCAGCCAGCCAGTGCCTGATTTGATGTTCATCCGGCTGCGGGTTTTTATCAAGTAATGCCTTTGCCGCCATAAGAAAGCCGGGAGTACATATCCCACATTGCAAACCGGTCTGTTCCAGGAAAGCTTTTTGCAGAGGATGTAATTCACCGTTCTGTGCCAGTCCTTCTATGGTTTCAATCTCACTATCCTCTGCTTCAACCGCTAAGACACAACAGGAATCAACCAAAACACCGTCCATAATGACACTGCAAGCGCCACAATTCCCATCATTGCAACCCTCCTTGGTGCCGGTGAGAAACAAGACATCGCGAAGGGCTTCCAACAGGCTTTGTCTCGGTTCACAAAGGAAGTCAACCGATTCGTTATTGATGGTTGTCGTCACATGGGTTCGTTTACTCATTCTGCTTCTCCCCTGGCGCGCTCAATAGCACCATATAAGGCCCGTCGTGTCAGTACTTCCACAAGTTGTTTTCGATGTTCTACTGTTCCTCTCATATCATTAATAGGACTCGCTGCATCTCTGGCAATACAGGCCGCATTTAAAAGTGACTCTTCGTTAACCAGCTTATCTATCAAAGCAGCACCGGCTTCCTCGACAAACAGCGGGGTCGGAGCCACGGCACCAATGGCAATGCGCGCCGAACGAAAATTCTGGCCTGCTTCATCAAGTTCCACAAAAGCTGCTGCATTTGCTACAGCAATATCCATTTCATTGCGTGGTATAAAACGCAAGAACCTGGCTCCCGATCGGGGTGCAGGCTTAGGAATAAAGATATTGACCAGGATCTCATCATTAAGAATCGTTTGACCGGGCGCAACACAGAATTCTTCAACAGGAATTTGCCGTGCTCCCGTGTCGCTGACAACATTAGCAATCGCACTATAGGCAATTAATGTCGGGATCGTATCGGCACTCGGTGCAGCATTACACAAGTTGCCCCCGACACTCGCACGACCCTGAATTTGAATCCCACCAATGAGGATGGTGGAATCAACCAGTGCAGAATACTGCCCTGCGATTTGCTCGTTTTCATAAATCTCCCTGCAACTTACGCTGGCACCTATAGTCAACCCCGCTTTATCCAGTTGTAACTCAGACAGTTCAGGTATTTTTTTTACGTCGATTATCAAGTCAGGCCGTTTGCTTCTGGCTCGCATGAAGACAATCAGGTCGGTTCCCCCCGCCAAGAGTTTGGCAGATCCCTTGTGCATCGCCATCAAACCTATGGCTTCCTGCAGGTTATCTGGAGCACAATATTCAAAATCATGCATTAATCAATACTCCTCTTAATGGCTTGGACAATGCCAGAAACTACGAAACTATTCTTTACTGGAACCGCGGATCCTGATCCGGACTCCATTGATATGTCTTTATGACAGTTCAATATCTGTGCTATTTTTCGGGGCGAATAAAACTCGTGTTCAAATCATGCTTTGTTTAACCAGTGTTTAACGATATTGTTCGCGACATGGTTTCCGCTCTGGCAGGCACCTTCCAGCAGCGCCTGTGACAAGTAATCACCGCAGTAGTATATGCGAAGTGGCGCTTCATCCTGGTGATTTTGAAACTTTGTTACCTTTTTTATATAACCTGGATAGAAATAGGGGATCTTGTTTTCAATCCATTGGTTAACAATACTCTGCTCATCAATTTTTAATGTGGGACAAAGAGTAAGCAAACTTTCCTTTATAGTTGAATATATATTACTCGTGTTTCCGTCATCTTTTAGTTTTTTAGA
The DNA here is from genome assembly GCA_964479355.1 of uncultured Wenzhouxiangellaceae bacterium. Taxonomy (GTDB): domain Bacteria; phylum Pseudomonadota; class Gammaproteobacteria; order Xanthomonadales; family SZUA-36; genus SZUA-36. The sequence goes on from CAYZLS010000137.1 coordinate 4,090, forward strand.
AAGCTCTGGCGTCAATTGGCAATACAGTTTATAGAAATCGTCTTGCTGAACAATTTCCACAATCGATATATCTGGCGAACAGTCACGGGAAAAGAAAGTAATACCTGCCTGCTCGTTCGTTCTCACCTTGGCATGAATGACGCCAAGGGAATTGTATTTTACCGCCTGAAAAAATTCCTCTTCTGCCTGTTCAGGTTCTGCAAGCATAGCGGCAACCCTTGAACCTTCTACCGCAAAAACAACGATGTCCGATTCTGCTTCTTTTCCAATACCATTAAGGCTATACCAAACAAGACATTTTCCATTATCAGCATGGCGCTTTACTTCACAAACAGCAGCCTGATATTCAACATCAACCTGTTTCGCCAATTCACCTGTCAATTGCCCCATACCTTGCTGGAAGCCAAAGGTGTAACTGCCTGGGCTCATTTGCGCGGAGGTGCTGACGAAAAGCGCTGGAGAAACCTGTTCCGGATTCCAGCTTCTTGTACATCGAAACACGGGCTCTATAAATTTCTCAAGGAAAACGGGACCGACTTTCTGACGCAGGTAATCAGCAAGGTTCTGATCATCAAAATCAGCTACTGTCACCATCCAGCCAGGGTTTATTTTTATACGAGTTTTAAGTAGATCCGGTAAGAGCCGAAGCAAAGCCAGTTTCTCGTTCCAAGGTAATTCAGGGTGGCTTAACAGATTTAACCCGGGTTTCATTGGCAATACATACTGCTTGTTTGATTCTCGGCAAATAATATTCATGTTGCCGTGCCTCACTACGGCGTCCTGCAGGCCAAGTTCCGAAACAAGCTCCAGCAGATCTGAATAAAACGAATAACACAGGCGCGCACCGGTATTGTATGTCATACCATGTTCCTGTCTTTGCGCCATTCTGCCGCCGGGTGCTGAATTAGCCTCTAGAACTTTTACAGCAACACCACGCTGCTTCAAGCGATAGGCTGCAGTCAAACCAGCAAGCCCGGCACCGATTACTGTGACGCTTGGCGTTTTCATCAATATTGCCTGGCTATTCCGACTTGATGTAGTCCTGGAGATTGGTGTCGTCTACACCTGGTACACTCTTTCGGATAAATTCGTCCTTGCGATCTATTGGTGCATCAATCAAATCACACAAACGCCGACGACTGCCATAAAGATTGGTGATAACGGGAAAGTCCGTTCTCTTTACCCGGTTAAAGTGAATGGCCTGATCGCCCTGGAGCTGCACCTTCTTGGTAACCGCTGCGAGTTCATATTTTGGATCAACGTCCCGATCGACAAATAATAGTTGATTGCTTTTTTCAAGCTGCTTGAT
>CAYZLS010000138.1:0-5389 GCA_964479355.1 uncultured Wenzhouxiangellaceae bacterium
TGGTCGAGGCACAGGGCCGGGCAACCCGCATAACCGAGGAGATGGATAAATATGAAGCCCTGATCCAGGATCTGCAGTTTGATGGTTTCACCGACCAGGCAGATATTGAAGCACTCAAGGCTGAAATCCTGTCCCTGGAAGAGGAAGTGACCAAATTACGCCAGAGCGCTGAGGAAGACACTGGCAGCAGTGCTCGCAGCTTTATTGGTGAGGGCAATCGTCAGTACCTTACCGGACTTAATCTCGGTGGGCGCAACATTGCTATCCTGTTGGACGTATCTGCCAGCATGCTAGACGAAAAGTTAATTAATATTATCCGCTTGCGCAATATGTCCGAAGACATACAGCGCCGGTCTGCCAAATGGAACCGAATCCTGAATACTGTTGACTGGGTGACTGCGCAGTTACCGGTTGTCAGTCATTACCAGGTAATCACTTTCAATACCCAGGCTAAACCAGCCCTACCGGGTACCGAAGGCAAATGGCTGGAGGTAGCCAACCAGGAGCAACTGGAAAAAGTTTCCACTGAATTGCGTAAGTTGACTCCGGCGGGTGGTACCAGCCTTGAGAACGCTTTTCTCGCTCTTGGCAATCTGACGCCAAGCCCGGATAATATTTTTCTGATCACAGACGGTTTGCCCACCCAAGGCACTACTCCGCCAAAAGGTCACAACATCAGTGGCCGGGAGCGGCAAAAGTTATACCGCCAGGCTGTCAGGCTGTTGCCACGCAATGTTCCGGTTAACATCATCCTTACGCCGATGGAAGGTGACCCCATGGCGGCCTCTGAGTTTTGGCAGCTTGCGCAAGTCACCCAGGGATCTTTCATGAGCCCGTCGCGGGATTGGCCGTGAATAATCTGCGGGAGAAATATGGCGACTAGACGTACATCACCAGAAATATTCGGCCTGTCGTTTCTCGATGTGATCAGTTGCGGTTTTGGCGCCATCATCCTGTTGCTGATTATCACCAAGACGGTCCAGCCACAAATTATCGAGGCGTCCACCGTTCAACTGGACGGGCAGGTTGCGGCCCTGCGTGAGCAGGTTATGGAAATCAGGGGAGAGACCCGGATCCTCAACCGTGACCTGAATGCCAAACATGAGCAGTTGTCGCAATTCCAGGAGCGGATTGCCATCTTGCGGGGGCAACTGGCCAGCGCGCGATCGCGGCATGACAGTCTGAACCTTGAAACCAGTACCAACGACATTGTTTCTGATCAACTGGCGATTGCGAGACAGGAGTTAACGGCAGAGATGGAACGCCTGCTGGGAACCCAACACAAGTCTAAAAACAACCTGATCGGTGGCATCCCTGTTGACAGTGAATATATTATTTTTGTAATAGATACCTCCGGTTCCATGTTCTCTTATAGTTGGGAGCGTATGTTGCAGGAATTGGAAGCTACTTTGAGAATATATCCAAAGGTAAAAGGGATCCAGGTACTCAATGATATGGGTAAGTACATGTTCAGCCGTTACCGGGGAAAATGGATTCCGGACACGCCCGGCCGGCGCAAGGTCATAATACAAACGCTGCGTAATTGGAATGTGTTCAGTAATTCCAGCCCGGTTGAGGGCATCACCCAGGCCATCAGGACCTTTCAGGATCCGGGTAAAAAAACAAGCATCTACGTGTTTGGTGATGAGTTTACCGGCAGGTCAATCGCAGATGTCGTTACGACGGTGGATCGGCTCAACCACCCGGATGTCGAAGGCAATCATCCGGTACGCATCCATGCGGTAGGATTTCCGGTACAATTTATCCGGGCTCCGGGTCAGCAAACCACCGGTATTCGTTTTGCCACGCTGATGCGGGAGCTTACTTTTCGCAATGGAGGTGCCTTTGTTGGTCTTAACGATTTTCGCTAATCCCCGTAAATTTCGTAGCGGTGCGCTCTGGCTGACTGCGCTGATGCTACTTAGCGCCTGCGGTGCCAAGCAGGTGGTGGTGGCAGGTCGGTTCCCCGAACCAGTGATGAACAAAATACCATTGAATATAGGCGTATGGTATGGCGATGATTTTGCCAACCATGAGTTTTTTGAGGAAAGCAAGAGCAAGACGGAGTCTGACTGGATAGTAAAAACCGGCCAGGCCCAGGTGAAAATGTGGGATACGCTGCTTGCCGGCATGTTTGATAACCTGGTGCACCTCAAAGCCAGGCCCACGCCTGCGAGCGATGGGCCGCAGGTTGATGCGATTCTGATTCCCCACATTAAAGAGTTACAGTACGCGCTGCCGGCACAAACCAATATCCAGGTGTATGAAATCTGGTTGCGCTACCGGTTCGAATTGGTGACCACCAATGGCGATGCTATTGCCGGATGGACGATGACCGCTTATGGCAAGACACCCACCACCTTTATGCAAAGCAGCGAGAAAGCGGTTAACTTGGCCGCAGTGATGGCTCTGCGGGACGCCGGCGCTCACTTCGCCGTCAATTTTACCCGTGAGCCAGCGATAGCAGGGTGGTTGCAACGCATCGAGAACACAGCCCATGAATAGCCATATATACCAGGTGACCGCACTTTCCATCATGGCCGCACTGCTGAACGGCTGCGTGACAGCAACTGTAGATGAGCAGGTTTTCAATCAACCCACTGCCGGTATCGGTAATTCCACCGTAGTTATCCTGGGCCGACGTGACGGCAGCGACCAGGATACTGAACCGGATTTCGTTGCCTGTATCGGTAAACATATTTCCGGTCGGGACAGGTCCATTGTGGTGTTGAATGAAATTGAGTTTATGAATAATCTGTATCCGTGGTTTGAGCCCCGCACCGCACCATTGCGGCCTGAGAGCCTGCTAAGATTGCTGCAACATGAGCCGGTGGCCAGAAAAATGGCTGAGCTCAACACCGAGTATATGATCTGGATAGATGGCAGTACCGAGCGTACCGATTCTTCGGGCTCCATGTCCTGCGCCATCAGTCCTGTCGGTGGCGGTTGTTTCGGTTTTGCGCACTGGAGTGACGAGGCTAACTATGAGGCGGTGATCTGGGACTTTACTAACCTTGCCGAGGTCGGGCGGGTCAGTACCACTGCCGTCGGGCAATCCTATATGCCGGCCGTCATCATCCCCATACCATTGATCGCACGTACCCAGAGAACAGCCTGCGACGGCATAGGTAAGCAGTTGCTGAAATTCCTGTCGAGCAAATACTAACGAACCTATGACCAGTTCATGAACCTCAGAAATTCCTATTTGACAGTCTATATCTGTGGTCTCGCATTGGCTGTTGCCTGTGCCGGTTTCCCAGCCAAAGCTACTGCGGATGTGTTGCGGATGTCGGCCAAGAAGCAGAAATCAGTCGGTCGTGAAATGTACGAAGAAATGATAGCCGAAGGTGCAGCCTATGATAATCAGGCACTGCAGGATTATATTGACCGTATCGGTAAGAGCTTGGTGGCTAATAGCGACGAGCCCTCAAAGTCGTTTATTTTTACTGTGCTCGATAACCCTGATATCAACGCGTTTGCAACCCCGGGTGGATATATTTATGTGAATCGGGGTTTGCTGGCCTACCTGGATAATGAAGCCGAACTGGCCGGCGTAATAGCCCACGAGATCGGTCATATTACCGGTCATCATGTTTCACGTCAGAAAACCGCCAATGTAACCAACAAGACCTTGGGTTTTCTGGCTTATATATTCACCGGCAGCAGTGATGCAGCAAGTGCGGCCAACATGGCCGGCACGGCTATGGTTAGGGGTTACGGTCGGGATCACGAACTGGAAGCGGATGAACGGGGTGCCAAATATATGCACGCCACCGGTTACGACCCTTATGAGTTATTGCAGGTGATCGGTGTGCTGAAAGACCAAGAGCAATTTCAACGCGTCAAAGTCAAATCTTCCGGTAAGCCTACCGGCAGTTACCATGGCCTTTATTCAACCCATCCACGTAATGATGCCCGTTTGCAAAAGGTTATTCGCACCGCAGGTGCACTGGATCAGACCACCGAAGATCCTTCGCGGCCCGGTGAGTTCAGACAGCTAATGGAAGGTCTGGTCTGGGGTGCGAGTTCCCAGGACCAACGTGCAGATGACCGTTATTATCATAACAAGCTGGGTTTTACTTTCATCCAGCCCGAAGGCTGGGTCGTCAATGCCGGCTCAAAAGCCATTGTAGCAAGCGCCACGGACAGTGATGCGTCATTGACCATTACGGTTCGCAAACATGATGCCAGTGCTAAGCCGCGTAAAGAACTGGAAGACAATGCAACCGGGAGCTTGTCGGCCGGGGCAGAGCTCGATCAGGCAGGGCTTGCGGGATATACAGCGATTGCTTCTGCTAATGGCAGCTCACGGCGGGTGGCAGCCATTGATTACAAAAACCTTATTTTCCTGTTTGAAGGCAAGGCAGGGGGCTTCGCCAGTGCGGATAAGATCCTGTTGAGCATTATAGAAAGTTTTCGCCCCACGCATCCGAAGGAGCGCAAAACGGGTAAAGCCCGCTACATTCACTACATCCAGGTACCGCGTGGTGCAACCTTGGCGAGCCTGGCAGCGGGTATTCGCATTGCCAATGCAGAGGCGCTACTGCGTCTGTTAAATGGCTTTTATCCCCGTGGTGAGCCCCGTACCGGGGACTGGCTCAAGGTGATACGCTAGATTGGTTAGAGTTGTGCTGCACTCTATTGTCATCGGCAACTTATTGAACCTGACTTGAAACAAAAACCGTGACTCTGCTACTGATCGCTCCAAATCAGGATTTTGCTCTCTGGGCGGTATTGATTGCGTTGGCAGGCTTTGGCTTCTGGTGTGAACAATTCCCATGGGGTCGGAAATATTTGGGTGTCGTGTTACTGATGACCGTTGCCATTATTTTGGCTAACCTGAAAATCATCCCGACATCGGCACCTGTATATGACGTGGTTTGGGACTACCTGGTTCCAATAGCCATTCCGTTATTGCTGTTTCAGGCGGATCTCAAACGCAGCATTCGGGAATCCGGCTTAACACCCGTTGCATTTGTCATCGGTAGCGCCGCCGTGGTAACTGGCACGTTGGTTGGGGTGTCACTATTGGATTTGGATCCTGATGAGGCTGAACTTGCTGGTATTTTTACCGGCACCTACATCGGCGGAAGTCTCAATTTTGCTGCCGTCGCCCAAGCAAGCGGCATGCAGGACGGCAGCATGCTCGCAGCAGCTGTTGCGGTCGATAATGTGGTTACGAATTTACATTTTCTGCTGATTATTCTGCTTCCAGGCGTCTGGAGTTCCTCAGTTCGCAATCCTCGTAACGACGGCGCTAACACTGATGGTAGCCACCTTCTTTCCGCGATATATAGGCAAGCTCTCAGGTCATAGTGAAGCCGGCAACGTTTTAATGTTCATCTTTCTGGCGAGCGTTGGAGCAACGGCGGATATATGGCAACTTATC
>CAYZLS010000139.1:0-420 GCA_964479355.1 uncultured Wenzhouxiangellaceae bacterium
CATGCTTGGCGCGGTGTGCGATATCCTCACCGACCGGTGTCAACATAACCCTGCGGGGTGCCCGTTCGACCAGCGAAACACCCAATTCGTCTTCGAGCTTACGGATTTGGGTGCTCAAAGTGGGTTGGCTGACAAAACAGGCACTGGCAGCTTTGCTGAAATGTCTTAACTCCGCGAGCTTTACAAAGTATTGTAGGGCACGAAAGTTCATCGCATCATTATAGTTCGTAACTATATAAAACTACCAATTGATAAGATGGAATAACGAATATGCGGGCTGGTCAGTTGTTAATTGTGATGTCGCTGGCGTTACTCGCGCCTGCCGCAGCGCTTCTTGCAGGGCTCAGTGATGACGAATTAGAACGCGCGTGGGCGGGTGAGATCTTACTGCAAACCATTGACAAGGAAAAACCCGGTGGT
>CAYZLS010000139.1:430-5377 GCA_964479355.1 uncultured Wenzhouxiangellaceae bacterium
ACATCATCAGCTATCGCAAGTACGCCTTTGTTTATATCCGTGGCCTGAAGCAATGTGAAGTGCTTGAGTCAGGCTTGCATTACACCAGGATGCACCATCGGCTGCGTAGCAGCTAGTACGAGTTCATGAATAGATTAGAGGTTCCTTTATATAATAAACCGGCCAATGTGCTTAAAATAGAGCTTTCAGAACCCAAAATAACAGTAATCAAAATATGAGCAAACATACCGTGCTGACCGGTATCACAACCACTGGCAGCCCTCATCTCGGAAACTATGTCGGGGCGATCAAACCCTGCATCCAGGTAAGTCGTCAAAGCAACGTTCAGTCCCATTATTTTCTGGCGGACTATCATGCCCTGATCAAGTGCCGTGACCCAGAAGTCGTCCACCGTTCCACTTTGGAAATTGCAGCGACCTGGCTGGCACTGGGGCTGGATACCGACAAGGCTTTTTTCTATCGTCAGTCTGATATCCCGGAAATATCCGAATTGACCTGGTTGTTAACCTGCATCACGGCCAAGGGTTTGATGAATCGCGCACATGCCTATAAAGCTGCGGTACAGGACAACGCGGAGCAAGGTGAGGATCCGGATTTCGGTATTGCCATGGCCCTGTTCAGCTATCCGATTCTGATGGCGGCTGATATTTTAATGTTTAAAGCAGACTCCGTTCCTGTGGGCCGTGATCAAGTTCAGCACATTGAAATGGCACGTGATATTGCACAGCGGTTCAATCACCATTTTGGCCAGCACTTCGTACTGCCAAAGGCCGTTGTGGATGACAACGTAGCCGTGTTGCCGGGACGGGATGGGCGCAAAATGTCCAAGAGTTACAACAACGCCATTCCGCTGTGGTTGCCGGAGAAAAAACTGCGCAAGTCCATAATGAAAATTGTCACCAATTCATTAGAGCCCGGTGAGCCCAAGCAAACGGAAGGTTCTGCATTATTTGCCATTTATGCTGCATTTGCAGATGTGGCCCAGCGTGAAAAGATGCAACGGTCATTTGCAGATGGCATTGGCTGGGGTGATGTCAAACAGCAGTGTTTTGAGCTGGTGAATGGCGAGCTTGCGGCGGCGAGAGTTACTTATGAAGCGTTGCTGGCTAAGCCTGCCCGGATTGAAGCCCGTCTCATGGAAGGTGCGGGGCGGGCACGTGAGTTAGCGATACCATTTATGCAACAACTGCGACACGCTGTTGGAATCAGGGGCCTGGGTTAATAAGTGGCGGCATACCTTGATCATGGCTAAGATGTTGCTGGATCATTTCCTGGGGTGAGATATGCAAGCAACTGGTACCAATATCGTCGACAAACCTGACCTGAATATCTCGCAATACATTCCGGACTGGTCGCAACCGGTTTGGGATTACCTGGCGCCTTATCCTAGTTTGCTGACCTTGTTATTGATCGCACTTGCCTATGTTTTTGCCAGGGCATTGAAGATTTTTCTCCGCCATAGTCTGATGAGGATGGCGGAAAAAACCAGCACCAACGCAGACGATCACCTGGTCGAACATCTGACCCGGCCGTTGGTATTAACTTTCGTCACGTTGGCGTTGATGCTGGCTGTTACGGCTTATTCGTTGCCACGCGGATTGCATGATGCATTGCTCTCTATATTGGCGACCACGCTGTTATTCTCGTGGCTCAAAGCAGGCCTTCGCACTGCGCGGATCATGCTTGAAATGATCAGCGTGCACCATCATCGCCTCGGGATAATCCAGGAACGCACCATTCCCCTGTTTGATATGAGCATCAAGATGCTGCTGGTCGGTGCGGGCGCTTACCTGTTTTTGCTGATCTGGGGTATTGATCCAACCGCCTGGCTGGCTTCGGCAGGTGTGATCGGTATTGCCGTGGGTTTTGCTGCGCGGGATTCTTTGGCAAACCTGTTCTCCGGCATTTTTATCGTTGCTGATGCGCCTTATAAAATTGGCGATTACATTGTCCTTGATACCGGCGAGCGCGGCGAAGTCACTAGTCTGGGCATGCGCTCCACCCGTCTGCTCACCCGTGATGATGTTGAAGTTACGATTCCAAATGCGGTTATTGCCAACGCCAAAATCGTCAATGAAAGTGGCGGTCCGTGGTTAAAAGAGCGTATTCGGATGCCGGTCGGTGTGGCTTACGGAAGTGATTTAGATGAGGTTTGTGATGTCCTGCAGGCTGTGGCTGAAGACCATGAAGATATCGCGAAACACCCCAAACCCAGAGTGCGTATGCGTGCATTCGGTGATAGTTCGCTGGATTTTGAATTGCTGGCTTGGATCGAACATCCGGAATTACGGGGCCGCATTCGCCATGAGTTACTGATGGGTATTTACAAGGCATTCATACAGCATGGAATTGAGATTCCGTTCCCGCAAACCGATATCCATGTACGAAGCAAACCCGATTAATTCGGCACGAACAAGCTCGTACCGCCTACACCGTATTAAGTTTTTCGAGTATTGTTGCCACCGCTTCGGCCAGAGGAATTTCGGAGTTTTCGCTGTCCGTGCGTCGCTGGTACTCTAGCACACCGTTGTCCAGGCCGCGTTCACCAATGACCAGGCGATGTGGAATACCAATCAACTCCATGTCATTGAACATGACACCAGGCCGCAAATTTCGATCGTCATAAAGCACATCCACACCTGCTTGTAGGAGTTGCTCATATAGATCTTGTGCTGCTGCATGCACGCGCTGAGATTTTTTGGCGTTCATCGGCAATAATGCGAGCTGGAATGGCGCGATTGGCTCTGGCCAGCAGATACCGCTAGCGTCATTATTCTGCTCAATTGCCGCTGCAACAATGCGCGATACACCAATACCGTAGCAACCCATTGACATGATGTGGGATTTACCATCCTCACCCAGAACAACTGCATTCATAGCCTCAGAATATGCGCTACCCAACTGGAATATGTGACCGACTTCAATGCCCCGAGCCAGTTGTAACCGTCCTTTGCCATCCGGGCTTTTATCTCCTTCGACAACGTTTCTCAGATCGGCGGTGACCGGCATTGCCAGGTCACGATCCCAGTTAATTCCAAAGTGATGTTGGTCATCGACGTTAGCACCGGCAACAAAATCTGACATTAACGCCACCTCCTGATCTGCGATGACCGGTAGATCGAGACCAACCGGCCCCAACGAGCCAGGCCCCGCGCCAATCGCCTGCCGAATTTCTTTATCCTCAGCAAATCGCAAAGGGCTGGCCACCTGATCCAGTGATTCTGCTTTTACAGTGTTGAGTGTGCGGTCACCCCGAATCAGCAAGGCGACGAAACCCGCCTCACAGGTCTGTGATGCCTCCACAATCAGTGTTTTTATAGTTTTATCAATCGCAACACCATGGGCACTGACCAGGGCGTCAATGGTGTGTACGTTTGGCGTATCAACCGAACGCAATTTTTCAGTGGCTGTGTCCAGACCGCCTTGCGGTTTGGCTACAGCAGCCATTTCTACATTACTGGCATAATCAGACTGATCTGAAAATGCGATCAAGTCTTCGCCAGAATCAGCCAACACGTGAAACTCGTGGGACTGGCTACCGCCAATGGCGCCTGAGTTTGCCTCCACGGATCGGAAACTCAATCCCGTACGAGTAAAAATACGCGAATATACCTGATACATTTCCCAATAAGTTTCGTTCAGGCTGGCATGATCGATATGAAAGGAGTAGGCATCCTTCATCAGGAACTCACGTGCGCGCATCACGCCGAAGCGCGGGCGGATTTCATCCCTGAATTTGGTTTGAATCTGGTAGAACGTAACAGGCAGTTGTTTGTAACTGCGTATTTCATTGCGTACGAAATCGGTCACGACCTCCTCATGGGTCGGGCCAAAACAATAATCACGCCCACTGCGGTCCTTGATCTTCAATAACTGCTTGCCAAATTTATCCCAGCGATTGGTTTCCTGCCAAAGTTCGGCGGGCTGGACGGCCGGCATCAGCATTTCTAGGTAACCGGCTTTATCCATCTCATCACGGACAATGGCCTCGACTTTTTTCAAGACCCGAAGACCCAGAGGAGTCCAGGTATAAATTCCTGATGTAAGTTTGCGGATCATGCCGCTACGCAGCATCAGCTGGTGACTGACAATTTCTGCCTCGGCAGGCGTTTCCCGGGTTGTGAACAGGTGAAATGTGCTAACCCGCATAATGCACCTTTATCCTTAGTCGTTTTTGAGTGACCAGCATGATGTCATATATTTCCTGTATTTTATTTATTTAGTGACAGTTATCGTCAATGAAGCTTTTGGTTTCAGCCAGAATTTGCTGACGCTTGTTATCGTCGATTCGACTCACTGTGCCATCTTCGTTTTCCATCATGACCCGTGGGTTGGGTTCAAACCGGGTGATCTTTTGTTGCGCCTCAGAATACTGGCCGGCAATTTCCTGGCGTTGCTGGGTGGTTTCTTGTCTCCTGGCAGTGTGTTCCAAACGTCTTTTCTCTGCACAGGAAGGCTCCGTTATTAATGGCTCCAGCTCAGCTGGTGGCAGGTTTCCAGGCTCGTAGGCTTGGCTGGGCTCATGCTGACGGAGCTCGATTTTCTCAGCTGTTTTTGTGTATCTGGCCGATCTCCAAAATGTACAACACCATTTCCATTAGCCCAACGATAAATTGCGTCGCTGGCAACGACATTAGTTGCCAACAAGATGGCTGTGGCACTGAGAACAACTGCCAATAATCGGGTAAATTGCATCTTCGTATCCTTTTCCGAAGAATTGTATTGCGATCTTATATCACAGCAGGGCTAAGTGGTATCATCGGCTTGGTTACTTTAGCTTTGGAATGCGAATGAGTGCAGATAGATCAATGCGAAGACGTGGTGTTTTCCTGTTACCCAATCTGTTGACTTCAGCAGCCTTGTTTGCAGGTTTTTATTCGATCATTGTGGGGATCAACGGTCAATTCGAAACTGCTGCAATCGCGATTATTGTTGCTGGTTTGTTGG
>CAYZLS010000140.1:0-1070 GCA_964479355.1 uncultured Wenzhouxiangellaceae bacterium
CACCCGAAAAGCCGGTTTCGCCCACGCAAAAATGCGGGAAATTATAATGCAGCATAATCGGGTCTTTGTATTCACCATTGACTGCATCAATCATCTGCGCATCCCGTGTCGTACCCAAAGTGGTGGTCACAATGGCCTGGGTTTCACCACGTGTGAACAGGGCCGAACCATGGGTGCGGGGCAGAAGACCACATTTTACAGTGATCGGGCGCACGGTAGTCAAGTCGCGTCCATCGATACGTGGATTGCCGGACAAAATGTGATTGCGGACCAGGGATTTCCCCAGCTTGTCTATCGCACCAGCGACATCGCCGGCAGCAGGGGCATTTTCAGCTTCGGAATCACAGAGCGAGTCAATAACGGTTTGCTTGACTGCGCTGATCGCTTTTTGGCGTTCCATTTTATCCACAACGGCATAGGCAGCAACCAGTCCCTCTTTGGCAGCAGTCTCAACTTTTGCCTTCAGGTCGGTATCTTCAGCCTCTGCGGTCCACTCCCATGAGGTCACATTGGCCTCAGCAACCAGTTCATTAATGGCAGTTACGGCTGCCTGCAATGCTTCGTGGCCAAAAGTAACCGCGCCGAGCATGACTTCTTCGGACAGCAAATCAGCTTCAGACTCCACCATCAACACAGCTTTTTCTGTACCGGCGACAACTAGCTCCAGACTGGAGTTTTCCAACTGCGTATCAGTGGGGTTCAGCACATACTCATCGTTGATGTAACCGACCTTGGCCGCACCAATCGGGCCGGCAAATGGCATTCCGGAAAGCGCCAGTGCGGCAGAAGTTCCGATCAGAGCCGGGATATCTCCGTCGACTTCCGGATTGGATGAAATCAGATTTGCAGTCACCTGCACTTCATTCAAAAAACCCTTGGGAAACAACGGGCGGATTGGACGGTCGATCAAACGGCAAGTCAGAGTTTCTTTCTCGGTTGGACGGCCTTCACGTTTAAAGAACCCACCCGGGATACGCCCTGCAGCGTAGAATTTTTCCTGGTAATTAACCGTCAACGGAAAGAACGACTGGCCTGACTTGGCTTCTTTACGTCCTACCACGGCGACCATC
>CAYZLS010000140.1:1080-5322 GCA_964479355.1 uncultured Wenzhouxiangellaceae bacterium
AATTTCACCGGTTTCGATAGTGACGGTATGCTCACCAAATTGAAATGATTTTGTCAGTTTTTGCACCTTAAGTTTCCTGCTTTTTGTGAAGGAGCACCTGGCCCTTTTTGCGTCTTTGATCAGGCCTTTCTATTAAATAAAACTGGCCGGCACAATCCTTGTTGCACAGATTGATGACCGCCAGATATTGGATAAAATGAATTAACGACGCAGGCCAAGACGCGCAATCAGATCACGATAGCGTTGGATTTCTTTCTGCTTCAGATAATCCAGCAAACTGCGGCGCTGGTTAACCAGCCGCAACAAGCCCCGCCGTGAATGATGGTCATGCTTATGGCTTTTGAAGTGTTCGGTCAGGTGTTGAATTCGCGAGGTCAGCAAAGCCACCTGGACCTCGGGAGATCCGGTATCATTTTCTGAGCGCTTATACTCACTAACAATGTTACTCTTAGTATCTGCATTAATAGACATGGTTCCTTCTCCATGAATAGAGTCCCCAATCATCTGGCAGCCCCGGTTTTTCGGTAGCCGGTTATGTTAACCTTCACCCGGAACTGAAACAAGGGCTAAGTGTAGTGTCAACCCTGGATTTGAAACACCCTGCTGGGCTGTAGCAGGCCGTCCGGGGTGTATTCAGCCAGGCCCAGCAGATTGCCCGCTGGTCCGTAAACTCGCAGTTTGCCAAATTCATAACCATTGGCTGACAATAAAAACCGGTTGCCATGGGAGAATTTTTCCTGCTGGTCAGAATCCAACTCTACCCGGGGCCAGGCAAGTAGACCAGCATCTGCCGGCAGTAAAAATTCCTGTAACGCCCCACGGTCTTTGGCATCCTGTAATTGTTCTAGGGTCACCATGGCTCGCTGTGCAAATGGCTCTACAAAGCTGCGTCTTAGCTCAACCAGATGTGCGCAACTACCCAACGCATTGGCAATATCTTCGGCCAGCGTACGTATATAGGTGCCCTTCGAGCATTGCACCTCAAAGCTCAGTAACGGTGCTTTCCATTGCGCCAGCTTCAACTCATGAATCGTCACGGTGCGCGCGGTTCGTTCGATCTCAATGCCGGCCCGGGCATACTCGTACAAGGGTTTACCCTTGTGTTTCAAGGCAGAATACATGGGTGGTATTTGCTGGATTTCACCAGTAAATTTTTGCAAAACCTGTTGCAGGGTTGTTTCATTGAGAGCCGGAATGGGGCAGGTCTGGATAACTTCGCCTTCGATATCACCGGTGGTGGTCGCCTCACCAAGTAGCGCCGTGGCATGATATTGCTTGCCTGCCAGCAGCATGAAAGCTGCCGTTTTACTTGCTTCTCCCAGGCAGATAGGCAGCATGCCGCTCGCAAACGGATCTAGGCTACCTGTGTGTCCTGCCTTGCGGGCCTGAAAGATACCCCGAACTTTTTGAACTGCGCAGTTGGAGGAGATTCCGATCAGCTTGTCGAGCAAGACAATACCGTGAATGTTCATGCCTCTTATTCCTGATCAGGCTCTGAAACTTCGGTCAATGCGTCATCGCCGCCTGGCTTATCAGCATCCAGGGCGGTTGCTATCAACTGGTCAATATGGCCACCTTGCTCTACCGAATCATCATGCAAAAAATGCAGTTCCGGCACATGGCGAAGCCGCAATTCCCGGCCCAGGCGGCGGCGCAGAAAGACAGCGGCGCGGCGTAATGCAGCCAGACTTGTCTTGGCTTTATCGGGTTCAAACACCGTAATAAACACTTTAGCGTGGGACAGATCGCGGGTAACTTCTACATCCGAAAGGCTGATGAAACCAACCCCCGGGTCTTTGATCTCCTGCTGGATCAACCGGGCAAGATCTCGGCGTAGCTGGCCGGCTACGCGCTCGGATCTGTTGAAGTCTCTGGGAGGCATATCAATCTAGCGTCCTAGCGACCTCTGTACGCTCGAAACATTCGATCTGATCGCCCGGCTTAACATCGTTATACATCTTGATGCCGATTCCACATTCGGTGCCCGATTTCACTTCCTTGACGTCATCTTTAAAGCGACGTAACGACTCAAGCTCACCTTCAAATATCACCACATTGTCACGCAACACTCTGACTGGATTGGCACGCTTTACATGGCCTTCAATTACCAAGCAACCTGCGATGGCGCCAAGCTTGGAAGATCGGAATACATCCTTCACCTGGGCCAGACCAACAATCTCCTCCCGCATCTCTGTACCCAGCATGCCGGTGAGGGCGGCCTTGATTTCGTCAATCACATCGTAAATCACACTGTAATAGTGCAGATCCAGATCGTTTTCCTGGATGGCTTTGCGCGCAGAAGCATCTGCCCGCACATTAAAGCCGATAATAATAGCGCCTGAAGCCAATGCCAAAGATGCATCGGAGCCTGTAATAGCACCCACACCCGAGGCCACGATATTGACCCTGATTTCATCATTGCCCAGCC
Organism: uncultured Wenzhouxiangellaceae bacterium; assembly: GCA_964479355.1. Taxonomy (GTDB): domain Bacteria; phylum Pseudomonadota; class Gammaproteobacteria; order Xanthomonadales; family SZUA-36; genus SZUA-36. Next base: position 3,509 of record CAYZLS010000140.1, read on the forward strand.
TGGTCAGGGAATCTTTCAGGGCTTGCACACTGCCCTGTACATCGGCACGAATCAACAGGTTGACCGACATTTGCTCGCCCTGGTCCATGCTGTCAAACAGGTTCTGCAAATTGGCAGCCTGCTGTTGCGCAAGACGGCCCTCACGGTGACGATCCTGACGTTGGCCTGCCGCTTCACGGGCCTTTCTTTCATTGGCTACAACCTGCATTTCATCACCGGCAAAAGGCACACCGGATAAACCTAGAATGACTGCCGGCATGGACGGCCCGGCAGACTCAATTACCGTGCCACTTTCATCATACATTGCCCTGACGCGCCCAAATTCCTGCCCGGCTAAAACCATTTCGCCACGTTTCAGAGTGCCATCTTGTACCAGCACGGTTGCCATCGGTCCCCGGCCCTTATCCAGGCTGGATTCAATTACCAAACCACGCGCCTGACGGTTGGGATCTGCTTGAAGCTCTAACAGCTCGGCTTGGAGCAGTATTCCTTCCAGCAAATCATCAATACCTTCACCGGTTTTCGCCGAAACAAGTACAAACAAATCCTCACCACCCCACTCGTCTGGGATGACCTCTTCCTTGACAAGCTCAGACTCAACCCGCTCGATATCGCAGTCGGGTAAATCAATCTTATTAACGGCCACGATCAGGGTGACGCCCGCCGCGCGGGCATGCTGGATGGCCTCTTTTGTTTGCGGCATGACACCATCATCCGCTGCGACCACCAATACAACGATATCTGTTGCCTTGGCGCCGCGCGCACGCATAGCCGTAAAAGCGGCATGACCCGGGGTGTCCAGAAAAGTCACATTGCCGCGTTCTGTTTCAACATGATATGCACCGATGTGCTGGGTTATGCCACCCGCTTCTGCATCTACAACTTTGGATTTTTTGATATAGTCGAGCAAAGAAGTTTTGCCATGGTCCACATGCCCCATTACGGTCACGACCGGAGACCGGGTGACCCCATCGCCTACAGCCACCGGCCCATCTGCCAGCAACTCCTGTTCAATGTCTTTGGCTTCCGCTGTTTTAGCCACATGGCCCAGCTCTTCAACTACGAGGGTGGCCGTATCCTGGTCCAGTGGCTGGTTGATCGTAACCATCATACCCATGTTCATCAAAACCTTGATCACCTCGCCGGACTTGATAGCCATCAGCTTAGCAAGGTCGGCGACAACGATAGTCTCCGGAATTGAAACTTCATGAATCACCGGCTCGGTCGGCTTAGAAAACCCATGCTCAGTTGGCCGTGATGAAGAGCTGACGCGCCGGGTCGGCCTACGTCGCCGTGCCGCACCAGCACGACCAGCCACATGTAATTCTGCCCGGCCGTAGCGGGTGGATGGCTTGGCTTTGGCACGTTTCTTTTTGCGTTTACGCTGTTCTTCTGCCAGTTTCTGTGCGCGCTCTTCCTCCTGTTTGCGTTCTGCCTCTTCAGTCTCTCGTTTAGCAGCTTCTTCGCGTACCCGCTCTTTCGCCTCTTGCTGTAATTTTTCCTGCTCGGCCTTGCGCGCCTGTTCTTCTGCGGTTTGGCGAGCAGTTTCTTCCGCCTCCAGACGAGCCTTTTCAGTCGCCTGCGCACGTGACTTTTCGTCTGCATCGCGCTGTGCCTGCGCTTCTTCCAAAGCCTGCTGAGCTTTCTCACGCTCGGGGTCGTTCTGTTCTGCTTCTTGCAATGCTGCACGCTTCACGTAGGTGCGCCGCTTGCGGAACTCCACGTTAACGGTCTTGGTTGCCGCCCGCGGTCCACTGCCCTGAATACGTAATTCACTCAATGATTTGCGCTTGAGCGTTACTTTACGAGGCGCG
>CAYZLS010000141.1:0-5306 GCA_964479355.1 uncultured Wenzhouxiangellaceae bacterium
AAGGCGAGGTGCTCACTTCGAAAATGCTACCAGCATTGATGAACGGTGGTTCAGGCGCGGTAACGGCGCATCGCCCAGTATGCAGCATAATTTCAGCCATGTCCCCACTCCCAACCAGTCGATCCAGCCTCTGTGGCTAAGCGAGAAACAAGCCATCGAAAATGCCATTCTCCAATGTGATGGGAATGTGCCACGTGCGGCTGGCTTGTTGGAAGTGAGTCCGTCGACCATTTATCGCAAACGCTCGTCCTGGGAAGATAAGTAAGTACACGCACATGATGAGTCCTTGCGATAACTCTGTGCAGGGGCAAAGCCCTACGAATGTGAAGGTTTTGTAAGTTGCTGCTCAATCACTTTGAGAGTGAGTTCCAAGGCCTGTCTGTTGTTTGCAACTAAAGCCTGACCGGCACGGCCCATGCACTCGCGTAGCACGCGGTCACCCAGGAGCGTTGCAGTGGCTTGTTGAAAATCTTGCCAGTTGCTAACCGATAATGCAGCACCGCAAGCGACCAACTGGGTAAAAAGCTCCTGGTTATTTTCCACCCTGGGGCCCATCAGGATGGGCTTGCCCAGCACGGCGGGCTCCAGAGGATTGTGCCCACCTTCGGCACCGATGCTGCCACCCACAAACACCACATCCGCGCAGGCGTAATACAGCATGAGCTCACCCATGGCGTCGATTACAAAACATTGGGTTAGCTCGGAACAGCTTTCGCTCTCGCTACGCAGTGACACGTGCAGACCAATGTCTCTGGCCGTTTGGGCCACCTGGCTGAATCGCTCAGGGTGGCGCGGTACCAAAATAAGCAGCGCATCGGGTAGCTGCTCGAGCAGCTCAATAAAAGCCGGGATAACAACACCCTCATCAGCCTCGTGAGTGCTGCCCGCAACCAGAACCGGGCGCTGACGGCCCCAGCGTGACCGCAGGTCTTCACTTTGCTCAGACAGTCCGGCAGGAACATCGATCTCATACTTAAGATTGCCGGCCAATACGGTATGTTTTGGCACTGCTCCACACTGAATCAGGCGGGTTACGTCCCCGGCACTTTGGGCCCCAATCCAGTTGACAGATTGCAGCATTTTTTGCATCAAACCGGCGCTGCGCCCAAAGCGTTTGACAGAGCGCCTAGAAAGTCTCGCATTGGCGATGAGCAATGGAATGTCGCGCCGCTGAGCTCCCCGATACAGGTTCGGCCAAATTTCTGTTTCCATCACGATGATCAGTCCTGGTTGCAGGCGATCTAAAAACCTGCTGACGGCAGTCGGCAAATCGAGTGGCAAGTAGATGTGATTGACCCGGCTGTCTAGGCTCTGTCGCACCCGTTCAGAGCCGGTGGGTGTGGAGGTGGTCACTGTTAGCGGCATTTCGGGGTAAGCACCAAGCAAAGCCATGACCAGGGGGCGGGCTGTGTTGTATTCACCCACAGAGGCGGCATGCAATAAAATGCCACCTGGTGTTTTCGGGGCTTGAATAAAACCGAAACGCTCTTTCCAGCGATCCAGGTAAGCACGGTCGCGCAGACCGCGCATGGCAAAATACAGCAAGACAAAGGGCGTGCTGAGCGTGATTAGCAAAGAGTACAGGAAGCGCATGTTGTGCTTTTTGTGTCCCAGGGGGAGTAAAGATTATAAAGCTTGCAGTGTACAGGTAAAACAAACGCCGCAGGGTCAGTTGCCGGACTCAACCCGGTAAGCCAATAACACATTACCGGGTAACTGCCCGGACCCGGTCCAGGCAATGATCAGTAAAGCGAAGATTATTATCCTTGGGTCGTGCATCCTAGTTGTTCATTTGGCAGATTGATTATTCTAACCCGCCCGTCCCCGTGTTTTACACAGCAAAATGGTGAGTTTCTACGGCGATTCAATTAGGCTTGGACGTGGCCGCGGTTTACACGGAAAATATACACATGGTCCAGAACAGATTTCAAAAACCACCCATTGGGCCACGTCACTGGTTGAGCTGGTTAGCTGTGGGCATGTTCTGGATGCTGGGTCGTTTGCCACCTCGCCTGGGTCGTTTGCTGGTAATGCCCATTGGACCGCTGTGCTATCACCTGATGGGTCGCAGGCGTCAAATTGCACGCCGCAACATTGATAAATGTTTCCCTGAACGGAGTTCCGGTGAGCGTGAAGGCATTCTTAAAGAGAGCTTTCATTCACTCGCCCGAATGCTGGTGGCAACGGCCTGGTGTTGGGCCGCTCCGCTTGAAAGGGTTGCTGCCATGACCCGGGTGGACGGGTTGGAAAACCTGCAGAATGCCGAAGAGCTGGGCCGGGGCGTGTTGATACTGACCTTTCACAGCACCTGTCTTGAAATGGGTGGTTTCAGCATGGAGGGTAAGATCAGGTTCAGCGCAATGTACCGGCGGCTTAAAAATCCGGTGATAGAGTGGTACCAGGTTCGGGGACGAGGCCGCTATTCTGGTGGCTTAATAGACAAAAAGAATCCCCGGCGTGCATTCCGATTGCTCAAAGATGGTGGTGTGCTTTGGTATGCACCCGACCAGGATTTTGGCCGCGAAGCCAGTGAATTTGTGCCCTTTTTTGGTATTCAGACCGCCACCTTGTCAGCCATTCACCGTTTTCCCGCGTTGACGGGTTGTGCTGTTGTGCCGATGTTCCCACGCTTTGACCGGGCAAGAAACGAATACGTCACCAGCTTTTTACCTGCTTTGGACAATTTCCCCTCAGCGGATGCCGTTGCTGATTTGACCCGGGTTAGCGCCATCATGGAAGCGCAGATTCGCCAGGTACCCGAGCAATACTGGTGGATTCACCGGCGCTTCAAAACCCGCCCGGAAGGTGAAGCCCCTTTTTACAAATAAGACTTACGAGTTAGGTTAGACAGAATCTACCAGTTTGCAAAAAACGCAGGTACCGGAGTGAGCTTACCAGGTGCCACACAGGGCAGAAGTGTGAATTGAGGGGAGAAAAACACAAGGGCCTGTACTACGTGTATTATTTAGTCAGTCAAAACGTAATGGGTGCCGCAATATGGGCAACTGGCTGAACCACCACTGACCAGCGGCAGAAAAACGCGCGGGTGGGCATTCCAGAGCTTTTGGTTTGGCATGGGACAGGAAAGCGGCAGGTCAGCAGGGCTTACTTCAACCTGATTTTGGGTGTTTGCATATGCCAGGCTGTCATCCTGAGCATCAGTGCGATGAGTCACGTTGTCATCTCCACATCATTAATCAGCTCATTTTAACCCAATATGTCACGGCATATAGGGTTTGCAATCCCCAGCAGGTCTTTTACAGGTGTTGTCAGATGGTCCTCATGTAGAGCCAGTTGCAGGCGGGCATGGCAAAGTTGTCTGTAGGCATGGCCAAGCGATTTTGTTGCAGAGGCGTCAAGCCAGGAGCAGTCTCCAAGCGCTTGTAGTTGAGCGTAAATTTTGGTGGATGCCATGGTCTCTGGAAACGCCCTGGCATTGAGCAGCAAACCAAGCTGCACCACGAACTCAATATCCAGCAGGCCACCATGATCGTGGTTGAGTGGATCGCCGCCCTTGAGCTCTGTCCGTACACGTTCACGCATTGCTGCAACTTCCCGCCTGGGTTGTTTGTCTTTGGGAATGGCGGTGAGCGCGGCTAACCGCGTGGTTTTGAATTTCCCTGCAATTTCTTCATTGCCGGCGACCGGTCGCGCCCGGGTCAGGGCTTGCAACTCCCATAGCCAAGCCTGTTCCAGCTGATACCGTGTAAATGCATCAATGCTTGAGACCAGCAAGCCCGACCGGCCGTTTGGCAGTAATTTGGAGTCAATTCGATGAAGCCTTCCGGAAGGTGTGGCTGCCGACAACAGACTGAGTAAGACCCGACCGGTGGCTTTATCACCGGCAACCGGGCGTGCCTTGATCAGGGCATACCGTTCCCAGCCCCGGCCTTCGCGTTGATAGTATTACTCCAAACTGCTGACCAGTGGGCCGGATTCCCCAAACGGGCGTAGCCGAGTGTCGACTCTGAAACAAAAACCATCAGGCGTAATTTCCGACAGGCTGCGGATGATGTTGCGTGCTAGGCGCGTGAAAAACTGTTCGTTGGACAAACCACGCCAACCGTCACACGCACCACTATTCGGGTAACAGAAGATGATGTCGATATCGGATGACAGGTTGAGCTCGCCACCCCCCAACTTGCCGAGGCCAATGATCACCATTTTTTGGGTCTGGCCGTCATCACTCCGAGGTATACCGTGTTGCATCTCGAGCAGCTCAGTGTAGTGGTCGGTGGCGGCCTGGAGACAGATATCAGCCATTTTGCTGAGGTCGGCCAGAGTCTCTTCAAGGGGAGCGAGCTCATTCAGATCGCGCCAGATTATCCGCAAAATTTCACGATTTCTGAACAGACGTAAGCCGGACTCCAGTCCACTTTTCGCAATGCTGGATGCTAGTTGGCCTGAATCGGGTGGACTGGTTTTATCAAGTCGGCCTGCTTGTTGCAGCTCACCTGGCCAGTCCGGATGGCGTGCAATCAGCTGCTGCAAAAATGGACTGAAATCAGTGGCAGTAGCTTTTCCCATAGCGCAAGTATAGGGCCTATGATCCTGCGTTTTAGGATCGATACTGTACGTGTCCGTATATTTCACCAGTAGCCTGGATGATGGCGCCTGGCTAGAACGACTTAAAAAGAAAAACTTTCGTTAGCGTCAGAACAAGGTTGCTGTCAGATGTACTATCCAGCAAGGTGTTGTCGCTGTATATAAAGGTCAGTTTGCAATCCAGAATATCCTGGCCTTTCACCTTTAGGAAGCGGCCATAACCCGCTTCGTAGTACGTGCCATCGAACGCATCTGCAAACCAGCCGACGGGCCCATAAAAACCTTGATGTGATGCGGTCAGTGAGTAGAACTGGTAGTTGAGTTTGGGGCCGTCGAAATTTCCCCATTTTTCTACGGCCATAGCAAAAGAAAGCCACTTCTATTTGGCACCAAGATTTAGTTCCAGGTAGGTGTCGTCAAAATTACCGCTGTAGGTATACAGGGTGGAACCAATGGTGAAATTGAAATCGTCGTCCACCTCGAAAACGTAACTACCGTAATAATCAATTTTGATGCCATCACCTACATCAGCCCCCATGCACCCAGGTAGAAACCACCGGCCTCCAGATCCAGACCAGTAAATACAGAGTTGGTTTCTTGCGGAATACCCCGGTAGAAGTATTCAGAGCTCCAACCGATATTGGCCGAGACCTCCTGTGCAGTTACCGCTTGAACCTGTAAGGCACAAAAACACACGATGCCCATGCCCATTGCTTTTTTAACACGACTTTCACTCCCGGTCGCTGCGCAACACCTGTTGC
>CAYZLS010000142.1:0-5268 GCA_964479355.1 uncultured Wenzhouxiangellaceae bacterium
GCCATGTGCCTTCAATAAGCGCCGGAATGCGTGGCTGGCATACTGCGATCCACGGCGTTGAGGACGGTAAGTCACTACATTATGTCTAGTTTGTTTGCCAGGCTTGTGCACTCGCTCTGAGCCAGTCGGTCTGCCAGTTTTTCGGGACGCCTGAGTCCCTCAGCAGACAACCTTCCTCGAAGGCGGGATACATTTCATCATAGTGTTTAACCACCGTTCCGTTGACCCGCTGATGAATATGCCGCATACACAGGTCTTCAACTTTCTCCAAGCCCGCCGCCGCAAGCACTTCCAGCAGGTGTTCCAGCATGCATTTGTGGTAGTTAAATACCCGCTCACCCTTATACTCAATATCCAGCGCCTTGTAGCGTGCAGGATCCTGGGTGGCTATGCCCGTGGGACACATATCGGTGTTACAACTGCGCGACTGAATACAGCCCAGGGCAAACATCATGGCGCGCGCAACATTAACCGTATCCGCACCAAGCGCCAGCAATCTGATCACGTGAAAAGCAGAAAATGCCTTACCCGAAGCAATTAGACGGATCTGTTGACGTAGCCCGACGCCGGTCAAGGCACAATTAACGAATACCAGTGCATCGCGTAACGGTGTACCAACTGAATTGGTCAATTCAATAGGCGCGGCGCCGGTACCGCCTTCCGAACCATCGATGGTAATGAAGTCAGGTGTAATGCCAGTTTCCAGCATGGCTTTACAAATCGCCAGAAACTCAACTTTCCGGCCAACACATAATTTGAAACCTACCGGTTTACCACCGGACAGTTCCCGTAAACTGACGACGAACTGCAGTAAGCCCACAGGAGAATCAAAAGCACTGTGTGCCGGTGGAGATACTACATCCTGACCCATAGGAACATGGCGAATAGCGGCAATTTCTGCCGTCAGCTTAGCTGCAGGAAGGATACCGCCGTGGCCGGGTTTGGCCCCTTGAGATAGCTTGATTTCTATCATTTTGACCACTTCCAGATTGGCGGTCTGTTCGAATTTATCAGCGTCGAAACCACCATCCTCAGTTCGGCAACCAAAATATCCCGTACCAATCTGCCAGATGACGTCAGCACCGTACTGCAGGTGGTAAGGGCTCAACCCGCCCTCTCCGGTGTTGTGCGCGAAACCACCCATTTGCGCGCCCTTGTTAAGCGCCATAATGGCGTGTTTGCTCAAAGCGCCGTAACTCATGGCGGAAATGTTTAGTATTGAGGCCGTATAGGGCTTGGAACAGGTCGTTTCACCGAATATGACACGTGGATCATAGTTGCTGACCGCACAAGGCTGCAAGGAATGGTTAATCCATTCGCAACCATCGCGATAAACGTCAAAAATGGTGCCGAAGGGGCGCGTATCCCGAACCCCTTTCGCACGCTGGTAAACCAGCGACCGAAATTCCCGCGCCACCGGTTTGCCATCGATGTCCGATTCCACAAAATATTGCTGGATTTCCTTACGCGCAGATTCAAACAGGAAGCGGAAATGACCAATAACCGGGTACAGACGCAAGATGGTGTGGCGACGCTGGACCTGATCGTATACACCCACAGCAATCAACGCCAACACCGGTATTAATAACCATTGGACCCAGGGCCAGAAAAGTGAAGCTGCCCAGAGCAGTGATACTGCAACGATACTTAGCAATGCAAAACCATGTTTAACAGACATCGTGCTCAACTCCAGATTAGGCTTATCCTTTCAGCAACACAAACGACGAAACAGTGAATACTACCATTTAGGCACCCCGGTTACTTTTGGGCGCAGCAGTTTGCTATTTGCAGCCCACAACCTGTGCCTGATGAAATATTCAGACCTGCATCCGCCATGTTAAAATTACTTTGATAACACACTGCAAAACAATCCTTGGACGATCCAGAAATGCTGAAATTTGCTGCCATTACCGGTTGGGGTAAATGTTTGCCCCCTGCGATACTGACCAACGACCAGATCGCCACTGTGATTGATACATCTGACGAGTGGATAAGATCACGCAGTGGAATCCAGCAGCGCCGGGTTTCACATGTCCCGACCAGTGACCTGGCAAGCGTTGCAGGCCAGCGCGCACTTGCCGCTGCCGGAATTAATGCACAAGACCTCAACCTGTTGATAATTGCAACCTGTACACCCGATACGGTTATACCCAATACCGCGGCCCATGTACAACGAAAAATCGGCGCACAAAATGCTGCAGTATTTGACCTTAATGCAGGTTGTAGCGGGTTTATTTACAGCTTGTCAGTTGCTACTTCAATGATCCGCTCCGGTGCGTATAAAAAAGCTCTAATCATCGGTTCGGAACGCATCACCTGGTTTTTGAACTGGTCTTTTCGTGATACTGCCGTATTATTCGGTGATGGGGCCGGCGCAGTAGTACTGGAAGCATCCGAGCAGGAGTCCGGTTTGTTATTTTCCCACTTAGGTTGTGAGGGGGAAGCTGCAGATGCATTACAGATTCCAAATTTCGGTACAGCCGGAAATCGCTTTGTGGATGATTACGGTGTTTTTGACGTGCAGTTTGATGGTCGTAAAATTTTTCACCGTGCAGTCAATGGCATGACATATGAAGCCAAAATCGTACTGCGTGAATTGGGCTTGTGCAACGACGATATTGACCTGGTCATCCCGCATCAGGCCAATCAGCGCATCATTGAGTCTTTGGCAAAACACCTGTCGATCGACATGTCTAAAGTTGAAGTGAACATTCAGCACTACGGTAATACCTCAGCGGCAACGATTCCCGTTGCGATGGTTGAGGCACTCGAAGCGGGGCGTATCAAAGCCGGGGACAATATCTTGCTGGTTGCTTTCGGAGCCGGGTTGACACGTGCCGCCGGTCTGCTCCGCTGGGGTCAACGTACAAGCCCGCTGGGCTCAAGTGATGCTGCTCTGCCGACTTGTGGGCAGACGGCATTGGAAATTCTCGGCGAAGCTATCAAACATACCCTTTAAACCTGACGGGTCTACCGGGCCTTAACCTTTTTTAAAGGGCAAATAAGCTTTCGCTTGTTGCTTGTAATTGTCGGTACTGCGCTGTTCATGACGCAAAAAGTCTGCAATGGCTGTACGGAATCGAGTATCCGCCAACCAATGATATGAGACTGTTTTAAGCGGCTCGAAACCACGCATTAATTTATGTTCCCCCTGGGTTCCCGGATCAAATACCTGTAGCCGCCTAGCAATGCAAAATTCGATCCCCTGGTAAAAACAGGCTTCAAAGTGCAGACAGGAAATATCCTGTAGCGCACCCCAATAACGACCGTACAAAGTATCGTTGTCGAACAAAAATAATGCTGCAGCAACAATCTCGTCTCCACTACGCCCCACCACCAGCATTAAATGCTCAGCCATGGTTGCACGTAACTGATCAAAAAAACGCCGATTTAAATAGCCATCGTGGCCACTGCGTTTCCGGTAGGTATTGAGGTAACACTGGTAAAAACCCTGCCATTCCTCTGCGCTGATTTCATTGCCCGTTTTTGGCTGTAGGTATACGACCTGCTCTGCTACCCGCCGTCTTTCCCGCTTGAGGTTTTTGCGTCGCGCGGATCTGAGTGAATTTAAAAAATCATCAAAACTACAAAAATTCTGGTTATGCCAGTGAAACTGCACCGCTTCACGGCGCAACATGGTTTTTTCATCTTGTAGTTTTGCCAAGCTTTGTTGTAATCCCGCACCTGCAAACAGCAAATGCCAACCAGAGTAGCCCTGCCTCTGAGCCAGTTGCACCACAGCGGCCTTGAGCTCCGGCCATACTTGACTTAGTTCCACTCCCGGCGCCAAACCCAGCCGTGGGCCGGTGACCGGTGTAAATGGAATAGCAGTGACGAGCTTGGGGTAGTACTCCAGCCCATATTGGGCATAGGCCTCTGCCCAACCCCAGTCAAACACAAATTCCCCGCAAGAATGGCTCTTGGCATACAGTGGCAGGGCTGCAATCGCTTTTTCCCCATCCGTTATTAGAAGATGTTGAGGTTGCCATCCCGTGGCTGGACTGACACAGCCGCTTTGCTCCAACGCCAGTAGGTAGGCATGCTGAACAAATGGATTCGCACTACCAAAAACACCATCCCAAACAGACGCAGGTATGGCGGCAATGGTGGAATAGAATTTGCAACGCATAACCCACATATTGCACCAATGCGCCACAAGATCACAATGTTAAGCAATGCAGGCTCAGTCAATCTCGCACAAAACAGCATCTGGAGGGGAATAGGCCATACAGAGACCTTGAGCCAACAAGGATGTTGGCGACAGAGCGCTACAGGATGTACCTGAGCGGGTCTATGGAGGGTCAATTCCCATCCGGATGATGTGTGTTGACATTCAGTAAGGTTCCCGACGAACAAGCTCGTCAGTCCTACCGCACGCCGTGCACGCCTTTACGCACCCAGGGCACCATGGCAAAGGCCACTATTGAGGCGATTACACCAATCCAGAACATCATCATGAACAGCTCGTCATAGCGCGCTGCCGCAACTGCCAGATCCAGTGTTTCACCTTCGGGAACGTCCATGGCAGTTAATTCACCAAATTTTGCGGCCAGCACTTCTGAATAGGCTGTCGCTAAAAACCAGGCACCCGTCATCACACTGACTACGCGGGGCACTGATAATTGGGTGACCGCACTGAGGCCAATGGGTGAAATACTCAATTCGCCGAATTCAAGTACCGCATAAGCCAACACCAGCCACCAGACACTCACTATTCCATTGATGCCGGCAAGGTGAGCTGCATACACCATGGGTAAAAATGCCACGCCACCAAGCAGCAGGCTACGTCCTTCAAGGTGTCGCATAAACCGCGGAACAGCAAAAGAACCGATTGCTGGGGTTCATACCGCGTTTGTCGAGCCAGGGCCACAACTAGGTGAAAAACGGGGTTAATGCTACAATGAAAAACGCACCCAAAAAGGTCAGCGAACCCGCAGTCTGTTGCACCAGAGACAGGTCACGGATAAAGGTTGCAAGCATCAATACAACCACCGTTCCAATCAGTATCTCGCCCAGTCTCAGCTTACCCTGACCGGCCAGCTTCAATGCCATCAGCATCGCCAATGGACTAAACGCCAATGGCACAATGGTCCAGGGCAGGATCGCTTCGGTCGTCGCATTGGAAATACTGAACAAACCCTTGCTTAACAGACGATCAGTAAAGGCCACCCAGGAACCATAAGTCTGCTCATACAAAGTGAAAAATACCAGCACCATCAGGATGAGTATGACCAGACTGATCATTTGCTGGCGTTCAACCCGGTTGCA